>CANQYH010000044.1 GCA_947628025.1 uncultured Lachnospiraceae bacterium
CCCCGGCCACGGCGATCACCTGATCCCGGTCGGTGATGCAGACCATCAGTCCCGTGGACTGCGCCATCGCCTCCGCGTATTGGGAAGCGAACGCGGTCAGCTCCACCATCGGCGAATATTTCTTCAGAATGATCTCCCCCTCGCGGTCCGTAAAGATCTCCAGCGGCGTCCCTTCGCGCAGCCTCAGCGTTCTGCGGATCTCTTTCGGTATGACCACCCGGCCCAGATCGTCGATTCTCCTGACAATTCCTGTAGCTTTCATCTCATTATTCCTCCATTTAACATTCTATCATTTGCCTGTGCCTGACGGAGCCGTCCGCGTTTCGGCGCAGACGGTCCGGGCGCGGCTGTCCGCAGAGCCTTCAGACTGTTTCTGAACGCTCCGCGGGCCATCCGCTTTTACTGTTAATGTAGTATCTGTCAAATGGGGGAATTTATACTTTCCAGGTTTTAGTCTGAAAATTTTCCAAATATTGCCGTTTTACTTCACTTTTCGCCCGGAAGCCGCCTCAAAATGATACTTCACGATCCCCAGATCCGTTTTCGTGTAGAATCCGCGGCCGTCGATCCGGATCACCGGCGAACCGTCCTTTATGCCCATCTGGAACCGCTGCTGGTTCACCGCGGTAGGAGCCAGCAGCGCGGCTTCCGCCCCTTTCCGGAACCAGTCCGGCATATTTCCCCGGGAGACCACCACCTGGTCCAGATTCTTCCCTTTATGGGGAACGCCCGGATCTTCGCCGTAGCCCAGCGCGATCACCATACAAAGCTGCTGCCCGTCCGGGATCAGCTTTTTCACCATCTTCTTATTAAATGTCAGCGCCGCCCAACAGGTATTCAGACCCAGCATCTGCGCCTCCAGCTCCAGTTTTTCGCCGTAATACCCGCAGGCTTCCTCGATTTCCTCGCCGACCGGCCCCGCCAGCACAATATAATTGTTCACGTTGCGGAAACTCCCGTAATGGGCCAGCCGCGAATCGAACCCCTCCGGGTCGTCGTAGCGGATGAAAATATGCAGGCCGCTTTCGGCGTTGCAGGCATTGGCGGCCTCCTGCAGCTTCTGCCTCTTGTCTTCCTCGATCTTCTGATCCTTATAAGCGCGCACCGAATGGCGCTCCCGGATCGCCTGAATGATATCCATATAACTTTACACCTCCTATATAAAACATGATTTACGGTTTCTTATTTTTTATCCCAAAACGTCCCCGCGCCGCTACTCCGCCAGCGCCCCCAGCTTCTCCAGGATCGCTTCTGCCTCGGTCATCATGTCCCGGCTGTCCTTGTTGGTCCTGCGGCCCTCCTGGTAGAGGAACCCGGGAGCGTCGCCGGTCAGCATTTTCAGCCGTCCGCCGTAGGACTGTATGATCGCCGGGATGCCGGAAGTATCCAGCTTCGCTTTCGGGAACATGGTCAGCCGGATCTCCTGGCGGTTAATGTCCACCTCCGTCACGTAGGCGCGGTGGCCCATGGATTTTAACCGCGCCACCTGCATCAGATTGTCCACCGGACGCGGGATCTCCCCAAACCGGTCGATCAGTTCATCCTGCATGTCCATGGATTCTTCTTCATTCTCAATGGCCGAGATGCGCTTGTAAATGTCCAGCTTCTGATATTCATTCTTAATGTAGGACGAGGGAATGTAGGCGTCGATGTCGCACTCAACCACCGTATTGAATTCCTCTTCCTCCGTCCGGCGTCCTTTCAGCGCCGCCACCGCCTGGTTCAGCAGCTTGCAGTAGAGGTCGTACCCGACCGCTTCCATATGTCCGTGCTGCTCCGCGCCCAAGACGTTGCCCGCGCCGCGGATTTCCAGGTCGCGCATGGCGATGCGGATGCCGCTGCCCAGCTCCGTGAACTCGCGGATCGCTTTCAAACGCTTCTCCGCTTCCTCGCGCAGGATCTTGTCCCGCCGGTACATGAGGAACGCGTACGCGGTCCGGCTGGAGCGCCCCACGCGGCCGCGGAGCTGGTAGAGCTGGGCCAGGCCCATGCGGTCCGCATCCTGGATGATGATCGTGTTGACGTTGGGAATGTCCAGGCCGGTCTCAATGATCGTCGTGGAGACCAGCACGTCGATCTCCCCGCCCACGAAATCCAGCATGATCTGCTCCAGCTGCCGCTCCCGCATCTGCCCGTGCGCGTAGACCACCGTGGCGTCGGGGACCAGGCTGGCCACATGACCCGCCACGTCGACGATGTCCTGGACGCGGTTGGACACATAGTACACCTGCCCGTCCCTGGCCAGCTCCCGGCGGATCGCTTCCCGCACCATTTCGTCGTTATATTCCATCACGTAGGTCTGGATCGGCACCCGGTCCACCGGCGGTTCTTCGAGCACGCTCATATCGCGGATCCCCGCCAGGCTCATGTGGAGCGTCCGCGGGATCGGCGTCGCCGTCAGCGTCAGTACGTCCACATTCTTTTTTAGCTGCTTGATTTTTTCCTTGTGCGCCACGCCGAAGCGCTGCTCCTCGTCGATGACCAGCAGTCCCAGGTTCTTAAACTGCACGTCTTTCGAGAGGATCCGGTGGGTGCCGATGACGATGTCCACCAGTCCTTTTTTCAGGTCCGTCAATGTTTTCTGCTGCTCCGCCGCCGTGCGGAACCGGGACAGCAGATCCACGCGCACCGGAAATTCTTTCATCCGCTGCACGAATGTGTTGTAGTGCTGCTGGGCCAGGATCGTCGTGGGCACCAGATAGGCCACCTGCCGGCCGTCCTGCACTGCCTTGAATGCCGCCCGCAGCGCGATCTCGGTTTTGCCGTATCCCACGTCGCCGCAGATCAGGCGGTCCATGATCTTGCGGCTCTGCATATCCTTTTTCGTCGCTTCGATGGCCTCCAGCTGGTCCTCCGTCTCCTCATAGGGAAACAGTTCCTCAAATTCTTTCTGCCAGACTGTATCCTCGCTGTATACAAAACCGTCCGTCTCCTGCCGGGCCGCGTAGAGTTCGATCAGCTCTTTGGCGATCTCTTTCACAGCCCCTTTGACGCGGTCGCGGGTCTTCTTCCACTGCTCCCCGCCCAGGCGGTTCAGCTTCGGCGCTTTCGCGTCCGCACCCGCGTACTTCTGAACGGCGTCCAGGCGCGTGGCGGGCACGTACAGATTGCCGTTGTCGGCGTATTCGATCTTCAGATAATCCTTGACCACATGGTCCTGCTCGATCTTCTCGATCCCGCGGTAGATCCCCAGGCCGTGTTCCTCGTGGACGACATAATCTCCCGGGGCCAGCTCCGCAAAACTCTGGATCTTTTGTCCCTCGTAAGCCGTTTTTTTACGGCGGCGCTTTTTGCGGGCCGCTCCGAACATGTCGCCCTCAGTGATGACCACGAATTTGATCTGCGGATACTCGAAGCCCCGATGGAGATTGCCGTAGCGCACCAGGATCTCTCCCGGCAGGACTTTCCGCTCAGGCTCGTCGCTGCAAAACGCGCTTAGCTCGTATTCCCGCAGGTCCCCCGCCAGGCGGCTGGCCCTGGTATGCGATCCAGACAACAGCACGACCCGGTATTTTTCCCGCTTCCAGCGCTTCAGATCATTGATCAGGATCTCGAAACTGTTCTGGTAGGAATTTACGTTTCTGGCGTTGATGCTGTACCGCCGCGTCGTGCTGATGCCGGGGAGCCGCTGCTCCAGTCCCGTCACCAGTACCGTATGGGGACCCATAAGTCCCGCCAGTGTTTCTTTCGCCGGATAAAGGATCTCCGCCTGTTCCGGCAGCAGATAGCCTTTCTCCAGGCGTCCCGTCATGCTCTCCCGAAATTCCAGCTCGATCGTCTCGCCTTTTTCCTGCAGCCGGGCCGGTTCGTCCAGGAAAACGGCGGTCCTATCCTCCGGGAAATACCGGAAAAAGGAGACCGTTTCCCCGCAAAAGAACGTGATAAGGCCGTCCAGTTCCCCCGCGCCGCAGCCTTCCTCCAGCCGTTCTTCCAGTTCCCTGGCTATCGAGCCGATCCGGTAGGCCTCCTCGGTCCGCATCTGCCCGCGCAGCGCTTTCTCGTACCGGTCTGCCGACCTGCGGATCTTCTCCAGCCCATTTGCGGCCTGTTCCCGGGTCAGCACGATCTCCGAGGCCGGATAGATCACCGCCTGTTCCAGCTGCTCCACCGACCGCTGGCTCTCCGTATCGAAGCTGCGGATGGAATCCACCTCGTCGTCCCACAGTTCGATGCGCACCGGCAGCTCCTCGGTCAGCGGGAAAATATCCAGGATCCCGCCCCGGACCGAAAACTGACCCATCCCGTCCACCTGGGGCATCCGCTCGTAGCCAAGGGCCGTCAGTCTCTGCTTCCATTCTTCTATATCGATGATATCGCCCTGCCGCACGCGCAGGATCTGAGTTTCCAGGGCGCGCAGCGGCAGAAGACGGTCCATCAGGCCGTCCAGCGTCGTGACGACCACGCCGCCGCGAGAGGACGAAACAGCCACGCCGACGCGGGACAGAGAGCCGCTACCGGAGGACGATGCAGCCCCACTGCTGTGGGACGGCGACCTAACGCCGGAGGATGGCGAATCCCCACCGCCGCCCCCCATATCCGCATGGTTCTCCCGGCCGCCCACAGGCCCGACTTCCACTTTCCCAGCAGGTCCTGCCCCTGCTTTCCCCGCAGGCCCTGCTCCCGCTTTCCCTGCAGACCCGACTCCCGCTTTTCCCGCAGGCCCGCCCTCTTCCCCGCGGCTCTGCGCGTCCTCGATCAGCGCTTTCACCACCTGCATCCGCTCCCGGACGATCAGGTTCCCATGGATGTCCGCGTTATAAAACAGCAGGTCCTTGGCCGGGTACAGCCACACCCGGTCGCCGAAGCACCGGAAATCATCGTATATTTCTTTCGCCCTCGCCTCGTCGCAGGCCACGACCAGCTTCCAGTCCAGCCGTTCTCCCGCCTCCTGCATCAAATGGACCCGCTGGGAATCCATGCAGCCGGAAACCAGCACCGGTCCTTTTCCGCGGTTCAGATCGTTATTCAGTTCTTCAAATTCCGCCAGCTCTGCCAGCGCATTCTCAAATACTCTGCTCATATACCGCCTTGCCCAAGTCCATCCGCCGATAACGCGGCGTTTTCATTTTTCTTCCCGTTAAACCGGTTCATGGCCGCGTCCGTTCCATCGGCAACGATCATGCAGACCGCTTCCGCCGCCTCGTCAAACGCGTCCTCCATCCGTTCCCATTCTCCTTTGGAAAAATGGCTCAGCACATAGTCGGCCAGGTCCATCCGCTCCGGCTTCTCCCCGATCCCCACTTTCACGCGGGGAAATTCCTGAGTCCCCAGATGGGCGATGATGCTTTTGATCCCGTTGTGGCCCCCGGCGCTGCCTTTCGCCCGGATGCGGAGCTGGCCGGGACTCAGGCTGATATCGTCGTACACGATAATGATCTCGTCCGTCTCCGGCTTGTAAAAATCCACCGCGCTGCGCACACTTTCCCCGCTGGCGTTCATAAACGTCTGGGGCTTGACCAGCACCACTTTCTTCCCGCCGATCATTCCCTTGCCGCAGATCGCCCTGTGCCTGCGCTCCTCCACCCGGATATCCAGCTTTTCCGCCAGGCGGTCGATGACCTCGAACCCCACGTTGTGCCGGGTATGCTCGTACTGCTTCCCCGGATTTCCTAAACCTACTATAATATACATCGCCTGAAATCTCCTTATTCTCACAGATCGCCGCGTTTTTTATGGTGCGGTCCGTCCCCGCCGCTCATTTCCCGGCAACACGGAAAGCGCTAGTTTTCGAAGACGGGCCCCGTCTTCTGGCGACTAACGCTGAACTGCATTTATCATAACAGTTTCCGCGGAAAATGTAAAGGGCGGCCGCCGCCCGGACAAAAGATAAATCGTAAAGAATAATTAAGAAAAAAAGCCGACGG
This sequence comes from uncultured Lachnospiraceae bacterium, assembly GCA_947628025.1. GTDB lineage: Bacteria > Bacillota > Clostridia > Lachnospirales > Lachnospiraceae > UBA3402. The sequence continues at coordinate 5,865 of CANQYH010000044.1, forward strand.
ATTTAGAGCATTTGCGATATGATTATTCTGCGATTAATAAATTTACTGCTTTCAGGAGGGAAAAGCAATGGCGGTATGGATCATCTCAGCACTGGCAGGCGTCGGTATTATTATTTTAGCGGCATGGCTGCCGACCGTTATTACGAAAAAAATGATCATACGGTTTTTCACACTCATAGGCATCATCCTGGCTGTCATCGGAATGACCTGGTGCATCCACGGCATCATAACCACATGGCAGTCCAACCATGTCTCCGCAGAAGAAGTACCGTCCGGTGACGGCGGCGACATGTTCGCACCGGAGGGCGATTCGTTCGGCAGCGCCGGATCGGTGTTCCGCACAGGAGTATCGACCGGAAACGCCGGCGAAGTGACCATCCGGGTGACCCGCTGAAACTGACCGGACGGAGACGGTTCCATGATCACGATCTACTACATCGAAGACGACCCCGGCATTTCACATCTGGTACGAGACGATCTGGCACGGCGCGGCTGCGCGGTGTCAGTCTTTTCGGCGGCGGACGAGGCACGGCGCGCATTTAAAAACGCCCTGCCCAGCCTGGCGCTGGTGGATTGGAACATGCCGGGCGAAAGCGGCCGCAGCCTCTGCCAGTGGATCCGCGAAAACTGGCGGGAACTGCCGGTGATCTTCCTCACGGTCCGCGGCGACGCCCGCGACATCGTGTCCGGTTTCCGGTGCGGCGCCGACGATTATCTGGTCAAACCGTTCGATCTGGACGTCCTGTATTCGCACATTCTGGCCGTGCTGCGGCGGACCGGCGACGCCTCCAGGGATTACCTGACCTGCGGGCCCATTTCCATCGACTGCAAACGCACGGCCGCGTTTCTCGGCACGGAAGAACTGGCCCTGAGCCCGTCCGAATATCAGCTTCTTCTATATTTAATGCAGCACAAAGGCCGCACGGTCACGCGGGACAAGCTGCTGGCCCACATCTGGGACGACCATGGGAACTACGTCAACGACAATACCCTGACCGTCACCGTCAAGCGGCTGCGTGAGAAACTGCGGCGGCCGGACTGCCTGAAGACCGTCCGCAGCATCGGTTACCGCATGGAGGACCCATTATGAGCGAAAGAAAAAGCGCCGCGATATTCGCCGGATCCATTCTGTCCGCCAGCCTGATCGCCGCCGCCTTAACCGCCATTCTTCTAACGAACTATTGCGGACGGATCCATATGCAGGTCCTGGAAAACGTCTGCCAGGAGATTCTTCAAATGCAGCCGGAGACCGCGCCCGCGGTCCGGGCCGCTCTAAAACACACCCTTGATCAAAAGGATATCCCCCAGGCCGGAGTTCTTCTCCCGTCCTACGGCTATCGGGCGTCGGATTTCTTCCGGCCCGTCAGAACCCACATATTTCTTTTTTCCCTGGCCGGCCTCGGAGCGAGCGCCGCGCTCTTCGGGATCACATGGGGCTTCCGCCGCCAAAGAGACGCCGCGCGGATCCGGGACCTTACGGACTACCTGGAAAAGATCAATACCGGAGGCGGCGGGGTCCTGCTGCCGGCCGGGGAAGACGATTTTTCCAGACTGCAGGACGAGATCTGCAAAACCGTAACGGAACTGCGCCAGACGAGGTCCGCCGCCCTGGACGCCAAAAATCATTTCGCGGAAAATCTTTACAATATCGCCCATCAGATCAAAACGCCGATCACCGCCATTTCCCTGGCCGTGCAGACGCTCCAGGAGACGGCGGCGGAAGAAAGCGGCGCATATCCGGCCCCATCTTCGAAGCAATCGTCCCCTCGTCCGGCAATCCATCCCGACTGCCGGCCCGTCTGCGGGCGCCTGACCCAGATCCGGCGTCAGCTGTCCCGGCTTTCTCATCTGGAAGAAGCCCTGCTTCTTTTGTCCCGCATCGATGCCGGCACTCTGCCCTTAGAGCCGCAGGATACCGACGTTTTCACGCTGCTTATGCTGGCCGCCGACAATCTCCAGGAGCTGTCCGCCCGGGCCGCCGTTTCCATCGACGTCCCGGAATCCGACGCGGTCCCGGTCCGGGCCGACCCGGACTGGACCATGGAAGCTTTCATGAACCTCTTCAAGAACTGCCTGGAACACACGCCGCCCGGCGGGACCGTCCGCTGCGATTATGAGCGCAACCCTCTGTACGTCCAGATCCGGATCCGGGATACGGGCGCAGGTTTCGCGAGCGAGGACCTCCCGCATCTGTTTGAGCGCTTTTACCGCGGCAAAAACGCCTCCGGCGGCGGCATCGGCATCGGTCTGGCTCTTTCCAAAGCGATCATTGAGAGCCAGAACGGGACCGTCAGCGCCGCGAACCTCCCGGACGGCGGGGCCTGTTTCGAAGTCCGTTTTTACGCCTGAACCAGCCCGTCCGGATTCGGCACATCCGGATTCGTCTCGTCCGGATTCGTCTCGTCCGGATCGCCGCTCCGGTCACTGAGTTGTCACTTTACTTTGCTATACTGTTGACAGGGGATCCCCAAAACCGCGTCCTCCGCACACCGGGCGCAGGGCGTTCCCCGCGAACCGCTGGAAACAGTCACCCAACGAGAAAGGAGATAACTCAATGGAACTCTTACACTGTGAAAAACTCACCAAAATCTATGGCGCCGGCTCCGGTCAGGTCATGGCCCTGCGCGGCGTCGACCTGTCCGTCGAAAAGGGAGAATTCGTCGCCGTCGTCGGGGCTTCCGGCTCCGGCAAATCTACGCTTCTCCATATCCTGGGCGCGGTGGACCGGCCCACTTCCGGCAAAGCCGCCGTGGACGGGACCGACCTCTCCGGCCTGAACCAGACCCAGGCCGCGATCTTCCGCCGCCGCAAGGTAGGGCTGGTCTATCAATTCTACAACCTGATCCCGACGCTCACCGCCCGCCAAAATATCCTCATGCCCCTGGCGCTGGACAAAAAGAAACCCAATCCGGAATTTTTTGACCAGATCACCGGCTCCCTCGGCATCGCGGACCGGCTCGACGCGCTTCCCGGCCAGCTCTCCGGCGGCCAGCAGCAGCGCGTCGCCATCGCCCGCTCCCTGATCTACCGCCCGGCGCTCCTTTTGGCGGACGAGCCGACCGGCAGCCTGGACCGGAAAAATTCCCGGGAGATCGTCGACATGCTGAAGCTTTCCAACCGCAATCTGGGACAGACCATCGTGCTGATCACCCACGACGAGAAAGTGGCTCTGGAAGCGGACCGGATCGTCTCCATCGAAGACGGGCGCATCATCAAAGACGAACGGCGGAGGTGACGGACATGTGGAACGATTACTCAAAAAGCTACATCAAAAACAACCGCGCCTCCAGCCTCTCCGTCATCGCGGCCGCGTTCATCTCCGCGCTGCTGCTGTCGCTTCTGTGCAGTCTTTTCTATAATCTGTGGAAATATGAAGCAGAGCGCATCGAACTGGAAGAGGGCCCGTGGCACAGCCGTATCGAGGGCGTGATCCGCGACGAGGACCTGGAAATGATCCGCGATTTTGCCCATGTCGAGAGCGCCGACAGGGTCCCCGAACAGGGAACCTCCCCGGAACCGTCCGCCGCCGTCGATCTCCGGTTCGACGATATGGGCCTCGTCCTGGAAAATACGCCCAGGATCGCCGCGCTGCTGGATATCCCGCCGGAAAATATCTCCTATCACCACTCGCTCCTGGCGCTGTATATGGTCCGCGACCCCCAGGACACGGCCCCGCGGCTGATCTTCCCGCTGTTTCTGGCCGTCACGATCGCGGCCTCCCTGTCCCTGATCGCCATTATCCACAATTCATTCGCCGTCTCCATGAACGCCCGCGTCCGCCAGCTCGGCATTCTCTCCAGCATCGGGGCCACGCCGAAGCAGCTCCGCGCCTGCCTGCTGCAGGAAGCGGCCGCGCTCTGCGCCGTCCCCGTCGCGGCCGGCGATCTGCTGGGGATCCTGACCAGCATGGGACTGCTGCGGATGAGCAACGCGCTGCTGGACGGCAGGATCGAAGGACGGCACGAGGCGGTCTTCGGCTATCATCCGCTGGTATTCGCGCTGACGCTTCTGGCGACCGTCGCCACCGTCTGGATCTCCGCCTGGATGCCGGCCCGGAAACTCTCCCGCCTGACCCCGCTGGAAGCCATCCGGGACGCCGGCGAACCGCGGTTGAAGCGCAGGAACCGTTCCCGCCTGCTGGCTCTGCTGTTCGGCGTACCCGGCGAACTAGCCGGAAACGCCCTGAAAGCCCAGAAAAAGGCCCTCCGGACCGCTTCCCTGTCCCTGGTATTTTCTTTCCTGGCGTTTACCGTCATGCAGTGCTTTTTCACCCTGTCGGCCATCAGCACACGTGAAACCTATTTCGAACGCTATATGGGCGTCTGGGACGTGATGGCGACGGTAAAGAACGCTTCCGCCGGCACGTTTGCGGAAACCGATGAGATCCGCAGCCTGCCCGGCGCGGAATCCGTGACCGTGTACCAGAAAGCGGCCGCCAGGCGGGTCGTCGCTTCCGGAGAATGTACCGATGAAATGCTGGCGTTCGGCGGCTTTGAGGGCGCGCCCGCCGGTGATGTGACGCCCCTGGACTGGGGCTGGCTGGTCAACGCGCCCCTCGTCATCCTGGACGACGCAGGATTTTTGTCCTACTGCGCCCAGATCGGCGCCGAGCAGCGGCTGGACGGCGCCGTGATCCTCAACCGGATCCGCGACGTGACCAATCCCGATTTCCGCCATCCCCGGTTTTTCCCATATATCCGGGAAGACGCCGGAACCAGCGTCCTGCTGCAGGCCGCCAGCGTCTCGGTATCCGCGGAGGTCCCCGTCCTGGCCTACACCGATCAGGTCCCGCCCCTGCGGGAGGAATATGCCACGCTGGACTATTACGAGCTGGTCCATTTTCTTCCCGTATCCCTGTGGCGGGAGATCGGGGACCGGATCGGCGGGGCAGAACCCGACTTTTATATCCAGGTGCGTGCCCGCGAAAACGCGACCCGCGCCGAACTGGACAGCCTGCAGCAAGAGATCCGCCGTCTCCTGACCGCCTCCGGCTACACGGCGGAGAGTGAGAACCGTCTCCAGGAACAGGAAACCAACGACACGCAGATCCGGGGCATGATGGCGTTTTTTTCCCTGTTCTGCATCCTTTTGGCGGTCATCGGCGCCGGCAGCCTCTTCTCCAACGCCTTGGGCTTCGTGCGTCAGCGGAAGCGTGAATTTGCCCGCTATCTGTCCGTCGGCCTGACGCCGGAAGAGATCCGAAAGATATTTTGCATTGAGGCGCTGGTCATCGCCGGCCGCCCGGTCCTGATCACTGTGCCGGCCGCCGCGCTCGCCGTCTTCCTCATGCTGCGCGCCAGCTATATGGATCCGGGCGAATTTCTGGCGGAGGCCCCGCTGCTCCCCATCGCCGCTTTCCTGCTGGCGATCCTGGCCTCCGTCGCTCTGGCCTACCGGCTCGGCTGGCGCGGCCTGCAAAAACTCCGCCTGGCGGAGATCCTGCGGGACGACACGATGCTGTAAATCCCGGTTCGCCAGGGTCCGCTTTCCCTTTCTGCCCGCAAAAAAGCCGGCCGTTCATCCCGTTGAAAGCCGTATCCCGGAATGAACGACCGGCCAATGATCTTGCTGCCTCTTCTATAGATGTCGAATGCGGCCTGCGCTGCCGCAATAAATTTTAGTACGTGCTTGGTATTCCTTCGCTGCCTGCCTCTGTAGTCTCATACTTATCCAAAATCACACGCTGAATCATATCCCTTGTCTCAGAATTGATCGGATGGGCGATGTCACGATACTCACCCTCAGCCGTTTTGCGGCTGGGCATCGCGATAAACAGGCCTCTTTCCCCTTCGATAACTTTAATGTCATGAATGACAAATTCGTTATCCAGGGTAATGGAGACGATCGCTTTCATCTTCCCTTCTTTCTCGATTCTCCTGACCCTTACGTCTGTGATCTGCATACTGTACTCCTCTCTGTCATCTTCTTGTTCCCCGCCTGCGCATAGTTCGGCACGGGTGGAGCGTGGCAAAGCGTCCGCTCCCTTCCACCTCCTCACAGCGTATACCGGGCGTTCTTCTCGACGACGATTTTCACGTCGCCGGGAGACCCGATATACGTCATATTGGCTCTGATCGTGTCACGGCTTTCTACGATACAGTTCTCAATGACGGTATTATCGCCGATATACACATCATTGAGAATGATGGAATTCTTAATCACGCAGTTATTACCAATATAGGCCTGGCGGAACAAAATCGAATTCTCCACCGTGCCGTTGATAATGCTGCCGCTGGATACCAGGCTGTTGCGGACCGACGCGCCGGGATTGTATTTCGCGGGCGGCATGTCCCCCACCTTGGAGTATATTTCCGGATATTCACGGAAGAAATAATTCCGCACCTCCGGCTTCAGGAAATCCATATTTGTTTTATAATAAGACTCCACCGACGCAATATTGCTCCAGTAGGTATCCAGTTCATAGGCATAGATCCGCTTTACATTCTTATAGCGGACCAGAATATCATTGACAAAATCAAAACGGTCTTCCTGGACGCAGCGCTCGATCAGCTCGATCAGCTGGCGTCTCCGGATCACATAAATGCCGCAGGAGATCGTATTGGACTCCGCCACCATCGGCTTCTCCTGGAAATCCACGATGCGGCCGTCGTCATTGACTTTCACCACGCCGAAACGCGTCACATCCTCGGCCGGCGGCATGGTCTTGCAGACGATCGTGATATCCGCCTTCTTCTCCACATGGTACTCCAGCACCTTGTTATAATCCAGCTTATAGATGCCGTCCCCGGCGGCTATGACCACATACGGCTCGTGGCTGTTCTTCAAAAAATCCAGATTCTGGTACAGGGCGTCCGCCGTCCCGCGATACCAGTCGTTGTTCTCCGCCGTGATCGTCGGCGTGAACAGATAGAGTCCTCCCTGCTTGCGCCCGAAATCCCACCACTTGGAGGAATTCAGATGCTCGTTCAAAGACCGGGAATTGTACTGGGTAAACACAGCCACCTTGGCAATATGAGAATTGGACATATTGCTCAGGACAAAATCCACGCTGCGGTAGCTCCCTGCGATGGGCATCGCCGCGATCGCGCGTTTTCTGGACAATTCCCGCATACGCTTGTTATTGCCGCCCGCCAAAACTACGCCTATCGCTCTCATAACACGCCACCTGCTTTCATGATAAAGTCACCGCTGCCAAGCTGTCCGCCCGGATAATCCGATGCCTCGGTCTCTCCGGAAATGGCTGTGTTCCTGCCGATCTTTACCCCGTCCGGGATAACGCTGCGTTCTCCGATCGCCGCCAGATCTGACTGGTAGACTTTCGGATCGTATGTACTGGGCGCGTACTCCCCAACGCCGATCTGCACATTTTTACCGATCCGCACATCCTCCGCCACGATCGCCCGGTCCAAGACGCTGCCCTCGCCCACAAGGCTTCCGCGCATGACGATGGAATCCCGGACCACGGCTCCCGGTCCGACGATGACGCCGGCTCCGATCACGGAATTGATCACGGTGCCGTAGATCTCCGTCCCCTCGCTGACGATGCTCCGCTCCACGCGCGCTCCCGCGGCGACAAACTGCGGCGGAATGATATCGCTTTTCGTATAGATCTTCCAATATTCCTCGTATAAATTAAACTCAGGAATAATGTCGATCAGTTCCATATTCGCTTCCCAGTAAGAGCTCAGCGTGCCCACGTCTTTCCAGTAGCCGTTATACTCATAGGCGAAGATCCTCTGCCCGTTTTCATGGCAGTACGGAATAATATGTTTGCCAAAGTCGCAGCCCGGCACCTCCGATAATGCCACAAGCGCCTCCCTGAGTACTTTCCAGGTAAAAATATAGATACCCATAGACGCCAGATTGCTTCTGGGGTTCTTCGGCTTTTCTTCGAATTCTGTGATTCGGTTTGTGTCGTCTGTGATTAGTATGCCGAACCGGCTGGCCTCTTCGATTGGTACTGGCATAGCGGCGATCGTGACATCGGCGTTATTTGCCTTGTGGTACTCCAGCATGACCTCGTAATCCATCTTGTAGATGTGGTCCCCCGAAAGGATCAGGACGTATTCCGGATTATAGCTCTCCATATATTCCAGATTCTGGAAAATGGCGTTGGCCGTGCCGGTATACCAGTCGCTGCCCATGCTCCTCTCATAAGGCGGGAGGATCGTAACGCCTCCCACGTTCCGGTCCAGGTCCCAGGGAATACCGATCCCGATGTGCGAATTCAGCCGCAGCGGCTGGTACTGGGTCAGCACTCCTACTGTATCTACGCCTGAGTTTATGCAGTTACTCAGTGGAAAATCGATGATCCGATACTTTCCGCCAAATGACACCGCCGGCTTGGCTACTTTCTGAGTTAAAACTCCCAAGCGGCTGCCCTGGCCCCCCGCCAGCAGCATGGCGATCATTTCTTTTTTAATCACGCTATCACCTCTTGCTGTTAAAATTATAGTAGTGTGTATATTATAGCACAATTTTAAGGATTAGTGAATAAAATAATAAAGAAATTTCCGGCGTAAAACATTCATAATTCAACTTGTTTTGTATCCTTTTGCGACTTATCGCCTCTCCCGCAGAACATGGAATCCGGAAATTCTGCATAAAGATGCCCGGATGATAGAAAGAGCTGCTCCTTTAGCTAGATTATAATAAATTTTAGTTGAATGTATGTGGAAAGTGTGGTATAGTTATATAGAAAAGGAAAGCACCCGCTCCAAAGTGGATGCTCCCATAAGCTAGGACTGTCCTTACGGACGCTGCCTATCCTGTGTTGCAGACAGGATAGGCATTTTTATTTTCACTTTTTCTTTCTCTTTTGGAGAAAGGCAAGCAACGCTATAATAAGACTGCCAAAGGCACACAATAAAGTTAATATGCCGATGAAGATCGAAATGATTTCAAAAGCCGTCATATAACGCCACCTCCCCTCCTATGTATTCCGGCAAGCCGGTCATTAAGCGTCGGGAGGCTGCCACCCTGTCATGGGTACTTTCCTATGGCTTTCGCCATATTATTAATATACCATTTCCAATATCGCATTTCAACCGTTTTCTGCTGTTCTCCAGGGTTGTTTCATGAAGCTCATGCACAAAATAAGGGAAGCATTTCTACATCCAGTCAGTTTCCCAACCTTAAA
>CANQYH010000045.1 GCA_947628025.1 uncultured Lachnospiraceae bacterium
TCATATCCAGCTTCGGACAGCCGATCAGCGTGATCCGGTTGCGGATAAAATCATTGTGGAAATTGCCGTAGGCGTAGGCGGTGCAGTCGGCGGCAACGAGCAGATCCGCGCCGTCAAAATACGGCGCTTTGATGGGAGCCAGCTTGATCTGCACCGGCCACTGGGACAGCCTGCTGCGGACGGGCGCATCGGGCGTATCCGCGCGCTCCGGCTCTCCGTGGCGAATAGACTTTGCCGCGGTTCCGGGACAGCCACAGGGCGTTTTCTCCGCGTTCTTCCGCCGCTTGGCCGCCTGGACCGCCGTCTCATCGTAGGCCGGCGCTTCCCGCTCCTCAAAGGCGATCGCCCCCGCGGGACAGGCGGGGAGACAATCGCCGAGCCCGTCGCAGTAGTCCTCCCGGAGCAGTTTTGCTTTGCCGCCAACGATGCCGATGGCTCCCTCGTGGCAGGCTTCGGCACAGATGCCGCAGCCGGTGCATGTTTCTTCGTCGATCTTGATAATCGTTCTGATCATAACGTATTCCTCCAAAATAATGACTCTCGTCCGTTTCACAGGACCGTTCCCGTATTTCCGGGACTCGTGATCTGCACGACGCCGGCCCACGCGCAGAACAGCCGGCAGGTATTGTCGATGGCCGGGACGCCTCCGACCAGCACGTTCGGCACGCCCGGCGTCCAGGGGGCGGCAAACACCGGGAGACAGGGGACGGGCGTCAGGACCCCCATGGCCGCCGCCGTGGCGGACGCGACCTGGGGGTTGGCCAGCGAGGTGCAGAGCCCGAACGGCATAATATTTTTTAACGGGATATAATCCAGGATCGTCGCCATCGGCGCGGCGCTGAGCAGCACCCGTTTTTCCGGCGTAACGACGAGCACGGACGGGGCCGTCCCGAACGTGCAGACGCAGGAAGCTCCCATGCAGACTCCGAATGCCAATGTTTTATTCCTCCATGTGTTTCTTACGATCCGGACGGAGGCCGGGATCCGCCGTTTGCCGCGATGCGGCGGAGCTTAACCGCCGTCCGCAGCGCCGGTCTCGCGTTCTCGCGGCGCAGCGCCGTCCGGCATTTGTTCCATCTTGAATTCCGCGCTCGTCACCCTGCCGATCTTCCTGACGCGTTCCGATTCGATCTCCACGGGTCCGACCCGGTAAAACAGGGAGGTACGGTAGGAGACGTTGGGCACGGTCCAGATGCGCAGCTTATCCTCCAGGGATAAATTCTGCATCACGATCGCCGGAACGACCGGCGCGCCGGCCGTTTCCCCGGCGCCGGACAGCTCGTCCAGGGTCGGGTAGCTGGCGAATACCTGCACCACTCTGCCCAAAAGCTTCTGCTCTTCCTCGGCTCTGTATTTCAGGTCCCCTTTCGAATAGGCCGTGACCATATAGTACAGATTGAGATAGCTGGACGGATAACGCTGCCGGGAGGCGTCCAGCGCGATCAGGGAAGCGTCCCGGATCTCGTCGCTTTCCCGGATATCATAGAGATAGAGGCCCAGAACCAGATCTCCCCGCTCCTCCGGGCTGCACAGGCCAATCTGATCCGGATTCATAAGCGTCTCCGGAACCATATAGGCACGAAGTCTCTTTACCAGAAAATTTCCGACTTCCGCGATTGCCGTATGCTGCATTTCCGCACCATTCCTTTCTGCGGCGCTCCGGCCCGGACAGCCGGGACCGAACGCCGCGCCGTTTTCCGCGGTCTTGTCCGTAAGAGTTCCGCTCCGCCTGTCAGGGACTGGGCGGCATATCCTCCACAATGGGCGCGTCCTCTTGCGCGGACGCGGCCGGACCGGCAGGTATATCTTCCACAACGGGAGCCGCTTCCTGATCGACAGACGCGGCCGCTCCGGAGGGTACATCTTCTACGACGGGGGCCGCTCCCTGATCAACAGATGCGGCCGCTCCGGAGGGTACATCTTCTACGACGGGGGCCGCTCCCTGATCGACGGATGGGCCCGGCAAAGCGTTTTCTGCTCCGGGCGCGGCTTTCTCTCCGTTCAGTTCCGCCCTGGCCTGGTCCAGCTCGCGCCTGGGAGTTTCCAGGACGCCGTTTCGGTAAACTCCCTCCTCCAGGACCACGCCGCTGGCCCCGTCGTAGGAAATTCCGTTCCCGTGCGGTACGCCCAGCTGGAATTCTCCCTCATAGACCAATTCGGCCTTATCGTTGTAGCGCTTCCCCACGCCGTCGTACAGTCCCAGGCGGAAACCGCCCTCATAACGGATCCGGTGCGTGACCGGGTCATAGAGCACGCCCTGACCGGAGTACAGCCCGTCCTCGAAGCCGCCGCTGTACTCCAGGCCGCCCAGCCGGTAGGCTTTTCCGGTCCCCTGACGCTTTCCTTTCTTCCAGCCGCCTTCATAGAGACGCCGCATCTCGCGGTCTTCTTTCGCCTCCTGGCCCTCTTTTCCCGTTATACGGCGATCCGAGACGTCGTACAGCGTGCCGGTTCCGTCGTACAGCCCCTCTTTCATCTGCCCCTCGTAGAGCAGCAGGCCGGTTTCCGCGTCGTACAGCTTTCCGTCGCCCTGGTACTTTCCGCCGGAGAAACCGCCCTCGTAGACCAGATTGCCGGTCTTCAGATCGAACAGTTCGCCCTGTCCGTCGTATTTCCCGGCGGCAAAGCCGCCTGTGTAAAGGATCTGACCGCTCCCGGGATCGTACAGGCTCCCCGTCCCGTCGTACCGGTCCCCGGAAAAGCCGCCCTCGTAGACCAGATTGCCGGTGAAAGTATCCCACAGCTTCCCGCTGCCATCGTACCTGCCGCCGGAAAAGCCGCCCTCGTAGAGCAGCGCGTGATTGTTCGTATCGTACAATTTCCCGATGCCGTCGTAGCTCCCGTCCGCAAAGCCGCCCTCGTAAACCAACTCGCCGGAAATGCGGTTATACTGCTTTCCCTTGCCGTTATATACGCCCCCGGAAAAGCCGCCCTCGTAGACCAGCACGCCGGTCTCCGGATCAAATGCCTGACCTTCCCCCTCGGGGACGCCGTTCTTCACGCCGCCGCTGTACAACACGTTCCCGTTCTCATCGGTCTGGATGGCCATGCCCTCAACCGGCTCGTCGTTTCTCCAAGTTCCGTCGAAAACCATGGTCCCCGCCTGGTCGTAGGCTTTTCCGCTGCCGGAACGTTCTCCCCGGGAGAATGCCCCCTCATAAACCGTCCGGCCGTCCTCGCAGAGCCGGCCCTCTCCCTCGAACAGTCCCGCCGCGAAGCCGCCCTCGTACCGCAGCGTCCCGTCCTCGCCGTACAGTTTTCCGTTTCCCTCGAACTCTCCCGCCGCGAAGCCGCCCTCGTACCGCAGCGTCCCGTCTTCGTAATACAGGGAACCCTTTCCCTGATAGCGGTTGTTCTCGAAATTTCCTTTATAGATCAGCTGGCCGTCCGGGGCGTAGAGCTCCCCGTATCCGGAGTACATTTCCGATTCAAAATTTCCCCGGTAGATCAGGTTCCCGTCGTAATCGTACAGGAAGCCGCGGCCGTTGATCCTGCCGTCCTCCAGCCTGCCCGTAAAGATCACCGGGCCGTCCTGATCCGCCAGCAGGCGGACCCTGCCGGTATAGCGGTACATTTCCGGGGAGTTGACCACAATGTCTTCCGTCAGAAAATGGGACCGGATCCACGGATAGCCGAAGCGCACGAACAGGCAAAGAAAGACCAGCAGCGCCGCCGGTCCCAAAAACAGCAGGATCTTCGCCACCAGGAACTGTCCCGCCGGCACGTAATCCCTCAGCGAATTCGGATTGGGGCGCACGATCTCGTCCACTTCTTTTTCTATATCGCCGGCAACCGTGTCCACCGTCTCACGGTCCACGATCTTTTTCAGCGGTTTTAAAAGGCTCTGCCAGAAACTCATCTGCCCATTCTCCCCATTCTCATATCTTTCTCCGCGGCTTTGCTCCGCCGGACGGCGCGGCCCCGCATGGTTTTACGCGGCTACTCGCTCCGCGTCTCTTCGGCCGTCCCCACCGCGGAGATCTCGATCCCCGCGTAGGAAGCGCTTTCTTCCTCCTGCCGGATCCTGAGCGTCCCGATCCCGGTGAACGGGATCCGCCCCTCGTCCGCCCTCCTGGGATTCAGGATCAGCCAGACCAGCGCCGCCGCCAGCGCCAGCAGCAGGGCCGCGGCGAGGACGCGTTTCAGAGGCTTCAGCGCGCGGCGCAGCGATTCCCAGATCCGCAGCGCCAGCGGCTTCTCCCTGAGCTCTCCCGCCTCCCGCTTTTCTTTCAGCCGGCCGTACAGCGGGCGGAAGCGTCGGTAAATCTCAAAATAGTCTCCCGCGTCTTCCTCCTCCAGGTCCCGGATAAAGCCGTCCAGCTCCGGGACCAGCCCGGCGTCCAGCTCGGAGGCGAACAAAATCCGCAGGCAGTCCGCCAGCCTGCGCTGCACCATGAGCAGGCTGCAGCAGGCATACTCGTCGGGTTCTGTCAGGAAAAAATTGAAAGAGACCTCCGGCACATGGGAAACGGCCACATTGTCCGGGCGGAGCGCCTCGTACGCCAGATACAGCGGGAGACGCTTTATCACGATCTGCTCCATCAGGCTTCTGAACGTCTCCAGCCGTTCCTCCTGCGTAAGATCGGTTCTCTCCGCAAGGCTCGGGTCGTCCCGGTACGGGAACGTCAGCCACAGGCTCCCGTTCCTCGTGAAACAGTCCGGCGCGCCGTTTCCGTTTTTCTTTTCCGCCAGTTTCAGGAAATACGCGTTTAAGCCTTTCGGAAGATCCTCCCCCGTCAGACCCAGGAGCAGGTACTTCCGGTCCGGCGGACACCCCTCCCGGACGCAGACATAGGCTTCGATCCGGCCGCCGCCGAGCTCGCGGACCGTCCTGTATTTCTGTGAAATCGTCTCAATGATCATCTCACCGGTCCTCCGGTTCCCTCACCACCACAAAGGCCGACGCTTTCAGTCCGGGCCGCGCCACGCTCTCCGCTTCTATCTCGTAGACTCCGGGAACGTCCGGGGCTTTATATCTGCCCGACAAGTCGATGGTCCCGCCGTTTTTGGCGCGGAAACGCACCCGGCGGTCCGAGAGGCCGTACGCCACCGGCTCAAAATAACAGGTGTCCCCGGCGTCCAGGTACGCCGTATCCGGCCGCAGGAACAGACGGGGCTCTTCCTCCCCGATCTCCTGCCTCTCATCCCTGAACGCCATCCAGTGGACGTGGAGCCTGCCTCCGAAAACCGGATCCAGCGTTCTTGCGCCGATGACAAACGTGCCCCTGGCGACGTCCACCCGCGCGGCCAGGCGCACCCGCAGCGGACCGGATTCGTCGTCAAAAATATCCCTCGCGCCGTACAGGACGTAGGTATCTCCTTCGGATTCGTATTCCTGCCCGAGCACGATCCGCACATTTCCGGGCCCGAGGCCGTGTATAATCTCATCCGAGAAAAATCTCCTGCCTGCCGCGCAGCCGGATTCCAGGTCGAATATGACCGTGCCGCTCGCCGCCGCCAGCGGCTGGACATCCCGGCCGTCCCCGCCCGGACAGGAACCGTCTTTTTCTTTTTTCTCGAGCAGCGGCCGCACCTGCCTCTCCAGACGGTCCATCCGCCGGCCCAGGATCCGGTTCACCAGCGAAAGCATCGCCGCGCTGTCCACATACTGGCCGAACGGCGCCGGCCTGACGGCGTCGATGACGGCGCCCGTGTCGGTCCGGATCAGGCTGATCTCTGCCAGGTAAATGTTCTGGCGGCCGGCCTCCCGGATCAGATCCTCCATGGTCTTGCTGTGGAAGTTGTCTCGCAGTGTCCGGACGATCTCCCCGTCCACGATATCCACGGCGGCGGCGTACGTTTTCTCCGTATCCGCGCCGGATCTTTCTGTCCCCGGCAGGACCTCTCCCGCCGGGTCCGCGCCCGTTTTGCCGCAGGCGTCGTTCCAGGATAACTGCAGGCTGCCCGGACGCAGGGCGACCCGTCCCCTGCACTCCCGGTTCCCTCTGGCTGTCAACGTATAGGCCGTCTCATACCGGCGGGTCGTCTCATAGGCAGCCTCGTCAAACGAGACCAAAAGCTCCGTCTCGCTCCCCCAGCTCAGTCCGTCCAGTTCCAGCACATAAGAGAAACAGACCGGATGCAGATGGCCGAAATTCTCGACTTCCACTTTGAGCGTCAGCTCTTCTCCGCGGCGGACGTATCTGGGGAGGATCTGACTGACCCGCACCCCGTCCTGCCAGAACACGGTCTTCCGCTCCTCGTAGCACAGCCCGTTTCCCAGAGCGCAGCCCTCCGGCTCCCGCTCCGTCAGGTAGAGCCGGTAGGTCTCGCCGGTCTTGGCATATTCCGTTCCGGAACCCGCCATGTTCTGCACCGGGTTCCGGTTTTCCTCCGCGTACTCGATACACAGGTACAGCAGTCCGCCGGCCGCCTTGCCGCCGTCGTAGCCCTCGATGGACGCAAGGGTCTTTCGTACCGGCTCGTCCACCACGATCTCCCGGCCGGCAAAATCCAGCGCGACGCCCGGGTCCAGGGAAATGGATCCCTCGTCCGCTTTCGCCGCGTTCAATCCGCAGACGATGCCGCAGCCGTGCAGGAAACGGTTGCCCAGCCGGCGTTTATCGTTCATATACTGCTGTTCCGCCTGGAAATCGTCCGCGGTCAGCAGTTTTCCGTAAAAATACCGGTTCCTCTCAAACGGATAATATTTCAGATTTTTCATCGGTGATCCATTCCTTTCTTAAATATCCCGCGCCGCGCGGAAACGTGCGCCGGAACTCTCGTTCAGTTCCCCGCTCTCACGGTGAACGGAATCGCGTTCACGCCGTCCAGCCGCGCCGACTGCCGGCCGCCCAGCACACTGTTGATTCCCAGGTAGGTGTTCTGCCCCAAAAGAATACCGGGTCTCAGTTCCACGATCCGGCAGGACGCGCCCGCCGGAACCGTCATCTCCGCCAGCTTCCGGATGGCGCGGCTGCGGGTGTTGCCCATGGAGTCCCTGACCCCCGACGTGTCCAGCAGCACGGTTACGCCACCGGGACCGTGCTCCGGATCCTCTTCCGTCACAAACGGCTCCCGTCCCGTGTAGAGCCGGAACAATTCTTTCAGATAGCGCACTGTACCGCGGATCCGGTACAGGGACGCCGCGTTGGATACCAGGTAGCGGAGCTGGGACTCGTTCCACAGTTCCCTGTTCTCTACCGCCAGCCATTCTGCCAGCCATTCCAGGTATTCCAGCTCTGCGGTCCTGGGATTCAGATGGAGCGGCATCTCCCCAATCCGGTCCGACAGATCCTCATACATGGACTGGAATATCCCCAGGTACCGTTCCAGAAAGGAAGCGCTGTCCGCGTCCTCCTGGTAAAGCTCCGGCAGATATTTCAGCCAGGTGTCTTTTGGGAAACCGATCTTTATGCCCTGCACCGCGGGCCGCCGTCCGGGCCGGCCCTCCAGTTCCAGCCGAAACCATAGGTACCTCCCCCGCACCCGGTGAAGGAGCACGTCCTCCGGGGACGAAAACTCCGCCTGCAGACAGGGCGCAAACAGCCGGTCCAGCGTCTCGGGGGAAACGGAAGCATCTTTCAGAAGCGCCTCCACGTCCCCCGCCGGGAACGCCTCCCCGGCGGTTACGATGCGGGTATCCGCCGCGTACACGGACAGAACCGCCCTCGTCCCGATCCCGAAGTTTCCCATCACCTGCATCCGGTTCCAGACCGTCTGCGCCTCGCCGCTGTCGAACACGCAGGAACGGTATGTCCCCTGATCCGCGCCCTCGGCCAGCCTGAGCGTTCCGGCCGCGATCGCCAGTCCCTCCATCCGGCCTTTCAGGAAATCCTCCTGTTTATGGATGATAAAATATTTTTTTCTCTGCTTCACCGGTCATTCCCTCCTGTCCGGCAGACGGAACAGGCAGTCCCATTCTCCCAGATACGCCAGACCTCCGGCCGGGAGCAGGATGTCCCCGTTGGGGCCTCTGCGGGCCAGGCTGCCCTGAGCGTCCAGGTTCAGGTTCCTCACCGCCGCCACCCGTTCCATCCCGTCGATCTCGCCGTACAGACTTCCGTAGGAGACGACCCGCCCGAAGTCGTTCCGCTGCCCCTCAAAGAAACGGGCCAGGAGCTCTCCGATCTCCTGCCGCAGCTGCCGGTGCCCGGACTCCGCCTCCACTTCCACGTACACGGTAATGCCGATGTATTCCGGGGGCACGATCCGGAACCGCGTCCCGATCAGGCTGCGCGGCTGCAGCATCCTGCTGATATTTCGGATATACGCCTCGCTGCAGACCGGCCGCGGGCGCTCCGAATAGGGCTTTACGACCAGCGTCACCAGGTTCTCATCGGCCCTCAGACGGCAGGCGTCCGCCGCGCCGGGGTCCTCTGCGGATGCCGGGATAGCGCGCACCTTGTCGATCATAAGTCCCGGCGTCCGCCTGGTCAGTTCTTCATAGTCCCCGCAGGTCACCGCCCGCTCGGTCCGCTCCAGGTCCCGGATCACACGCTCCCTGCATTCCTCCAGGGTCTCCGTGTCCCTGCCGCCCCTGGCCGCTTCCATATTGACGATGCCGGTGAACGGGCCGCCCGCTTCCTGCTCCCGGATGACCCCGGATTTTACGTTGCCCCGCTTCCCCAGGCTGGTATGGCCCGCGGCCAGCAGGATCCGCCCGTGGGGGATGCTGCCCCGGATCCCGTCGCCGAAGAGCAAAAGATTCTGTTCCTCCTCGCAGACGTAGCGGCGGTCGCAGGGGCCGCAGCCGCTGAAATCCTCCGCCTGCTCCCACTCCTCAAATACGCCGCTGTCCGGCTCCGTCTCCAGCAAAAGCTCCAGGCCGCCGGCGCACAGCCCCGGAAGATCCAGCTCCGTCTCCTGCGCCGGAAACCCGTCGGCGATCCCCAGGACACGCCGGTCCGCCATATCCGGATCGTAGCAGAGGAGGAGCCCCGTATGCTCCGCGCCCGGACCGGACCGGCCGCCGGATCCCGGCGCGGGCGGCAGCGCCGCCGTCCGCAGCAGAAAGCGGGTCGTTTCCTCCTCCCGCTCTTTTTCTATCTCCCCGCGGAATCGTTCAAAACCGTTCCCGCGGTCGAGGTAAACCTCATAGCCGCCGGCCATTCCCAGGTACGTGTCGGTCTCCGCCACGGCGTCCTCCCCCTCGCGCCACGAAAAGCGAACGCTCTCGCTCAGCGTGTAGGTCTGGCGCGCCGCCAGCTTGAGCGTCGAGATCCGCTCCGCCACCGGAGAAACGTCGTATTCTCCCTCCGCAAGCGTAAACCGCAGACAGTACCGGCCCGTACTGTCCGGCTCCATGTCCTCGGAAAGGCGCAGGCTGACGAACCCGTCCTCCAGGAACTGATTCGTACCGTCCTTCCACCATTCCACGGGCCGGAACTCGCCGCCGTGGGAATATTCCGCCGTCAGCGACACCAGCGGCACGAAATCCCCGCGCTTCCCGACGGGATTTCTCCTGACCGGATAGCCATGAAAGAAAAGGAAAAACAGTTCGTGTATCTTTCCCTTTCTCAAGGGAGCCGAAAAGACCACCCGGAACGACGCGCCCGGCTTCGGGTCCGTGCCGAACACCGGGATATGGAGGCGGCCGTCCCCCACGATCGTCTCCCCATCCTCCGTACAGAGAGCCACGACGCCGCTCGGTTCCAGGTACCGGGACTCCACCGTCTCAAACGGAACTTCGAACGCCCGAAACCGGCTCCCCCGCGGCACGATCTCCGCCCGCGCCGGCCGGTTCACCGTGATAAGAGACGACGCGGGCACGATCGGTCTCTGCCGTCCGCCCAGAAGCGCCAGGTACCGCCGGATATGCGCCGGACCGATCTGATCCATATAAAACTGCTGGTTCTCTTTCATCCACGCCATCAGTTCCATCAGGGTGATCCCCGGATCGTGGTAATTGTAATCGGTCCAGAAAGGGGCGTATTTGGGGATCATCCGCCTGGCTTTCTCCAGGATATCCTCAAAGCGCTCGTCATCTAAAACCACCGTCGGCAGCATGCCGTGCCTCCTTTCTTTCCGCAGAGATCCATGGGGCCGCCTAAGCGATCGTAAACGTCAGGTCGTGTTCCCCGTTCAGGGCCACCGCGAACAGGGTCTTCCTGACCCGTTCCTCGTCCGTTTCCACCCATCCCTGGCTGCATTTTCGGTACAGCGTCATCCGCAGCCGGCGCAGGAACACGATCCCCGGCGTGTCCCGCACCACATTGGCGATCTGCGCCTCGTTGGGGATCTGACCGATCTCCCAGCCCCGCCCGCTGAAATTGCCTCTGACGGGATCCAGAAACAGCGCGATCCGCTCCAGCACCTGCCGCCGCGTTTCAAAGACGTCGTTGGGGTCCCCCGCTACGATATCGATCCGGCAGCGGACCTGAAAGAATGCGGGTTCCGCCACCGCAAACCGCCCGCCGGCAGACAGGGCGGCCGGAAGACAGGGCGCAAGGCTGCGGAACACCTCCTGCTTCACCCGCTCAAAATACAGGTCGTCGGCCAGGAAATCCCGCTGCAGCACCACCAGCGTCACATAACCGGGCCTGGGGAGCCCGTCCGCCGAACAGTTGGAAAAGCACTTGACCCGCAGGACCGAGCGGGAGGCCTCCATCGCCAGCGTCTCATAATCGCTCGCCATGACGGCCCGTCCGCCGTGACGCAGCCTGGCCGCGCGCCTGGCCACCGCCTCCTGCAGGTTTTCCTGCCCGCTTCCCCCGCTGGTGATCCGCGGGTTCGTCACCTGATTGATAAATCCCACGTTCCGCATCATCTGGTTCAGGCTCCCCGCGGGCAGATTGCCGCTTTCCCCGCCGCCGGTCTTATAGACGACGCGGATCGTCTGTCCCGTCCCCGAGGGCGGGATCGCTCCATGAACGCCGTCGGAAAACGTCACGGTCCCCAGGTTCCGGTCCGCTGTATAATGCCGGTCCGACGGTCCGGAAAAATAGAAATTCTCCCGCTCCGTCCACCGCACCCAGAAAGCCGTCAGCCTGCCCTCCGCGTCCCTCTCCTCCCGGACTTTCTCCCGGTCCGGGGCCCTGCCGCCCGGGGAGGCGGACTTTTTCATTTCCTCGATCTGTTTCCTGGACAAAGACGCGCTCTCGTCCACCCACACCTCCAGGTACTGGACGTTTGGGTGGAGCAGGCGGCAGACCCGGTTCTTCTCCTGGGGTTCGATCCGGAAAAACTCCTCCGGCCGGGTGCGGACGGCTTTCACGCGCGCCGCGTTCATATAAATGCCGCTGACCCTGGGGCTCCGGGCCTCGGCGGAACGGTTCCGGTAGCCGTTTTCCGCGTCCGTGATCCGCAGCCAGTATCCCTCGCACCCCAGCATCGTTTTTTTCGTAAAATCCACGCGCCCCAAAAACGTAAGGATGCCGCTCATCCGCATCTGTCCGGTTCCGTCCACCGGGACCAGCGGACAAAATCCGTCCTTTCCGTAATATTCGTACTCCAGCCGGGGCAGCGGGTCCGAGATGTTCTCCTCCATCACAAACAGGATCTTCACCGGTCCCCGCAAAAATGGTCCGGAAAACCTCATATACAGGCTCCGCCCGCCTCCGACCCCTTCAAACAGCGGAACGCGGCCCGCGGACAAGCGCGGCAGGACCGGCTCCCAGGCGCGGTTATTGAATGTATCCAGAAACAGCGGCGCTTCTTTTTCTTTTCCGTAAAAATAGGAAAATCTCAGATCGTTCACCACGGGAATGACGTAGCTGCCGTTCATCTTAAAGAGGTTTTCCATTTTGAGGATCCTGGCCCGCAAAAGCCTGGCCTGCACCGGCCCGGCCGGATAGGGGGCCGCGTCCCGCGGGCAGACAAACTCCAGGCAGATCTCCTGCCCTCCGCGGCAATCCTCATGACTGAACACGCGGCCGTACCTGCCGTCCGCAAACAGTCTCGCCCATCCGCTTCCATTATAATACTCCCACGCCACCTGACCGATGACGATATCGTACTCCGGATCCGGCGCGAAATCCGACCGTTTCATGATCAGCTTCCAGTCGCGCTCCCGTTTCGGCGGCGCGTCCGCCGGTATCTTCACGTAATCCAACGTAAATTCCATCCGCACCGTGGCCCCGCCCTTGCTCAGCGCCTGGTCGGAGGCCACATAAAATTCGTCGAACAGCGACGGACGCTCCCCAAACAGCCGGATATCCTGAAGCGCCGCCTCGCCCTCGACGGTCTGCACCGCGTCCGGCAAGAAGCCGCAGGCCTCGGAGGAAACGGCCGCGCCGCCGATCATACAGCAGCCCCGCCGGCCGCCCTTTTCGCCGCATGCCGACCGGACCGCATCCGCGCCCCCGCCGGTCTTCCGCAGACGGCACCGTATGATATAGCACTGCCGCCCGTTATGCTCCGCCGCAGCCGGGGCGGGCTGATCCGCGGCTATCTCCAGCTCCAGGCTTTCTCCCCGCATCCCGCGCGACCGAAAAGGAACAAACCCGCGGGGCAGCGGTTCCTTATACGGGCTTTCGATCTCCGCGCCGCCTCCGCCGGCCGCCTCTCCCGCGTAATATTCAATGGCTACAGCCTTCTCGTCCAGGAACCAGGCGGGGATGCCTCCCTCGATATCCATATGCAGGAACAGCCGCGCCGGGGGCCGGACCGCCATCGCCGCGCCCGCGCCCAGCAGGAACATATGCTCCTGGAGATTCTCCCGGTCCGACTGGAACAGGCAGACCGGGAACCTGCCGGGGCCCTCCGGTCCCTCGCGCAGGTAGATCAGCTGGAGCAGATCCTGCTCTCCGTCCGTCAGAAGCATTTCCTCCAGAGTAACCGGCGTCACGTAGACGTCGTCCTCTGTCTCAAAAACAATATCCTGCTCTTCTTCATCCGTCCCGGCCAGCACCTCGATTCCTTTCGGCGCTTCCGTTCCCTCCTGGCCCCCGGTCAGACCAAAGGTCACATAGCCCTCGGCCGGAACGGAGGACCGCAGCCGGGTGTCGATCGCGTCGAAGAACGCCAGCCGGTTCTTTATGGCGAGGCGGCCGAAACGGGCCTGCGTGCCCTCGAACATGTCCGCCCAGATCAGGGCCAGGGCCGTCGCCACATCGGGAGACTGCTCGTCAAACCGCCATTCCGGCGCGTAGACCGCCGCCAGTTTCCGGATCTGTTCCACAGGCGTTTCCCTGTCCGCACTCATTTACGCCGCCTCCCCTCTTTTTTCATGATCCGCGGTGCGCCGCCCGACCGCTCCTATATCCCCTCCTGTATGTAATACGGGAATACCAGGTTATAGGGGTTGTTGGTACTGCGAACCACATAGCTGACATGGATCTCCGCGATCCCCTCCGGGATCCGGTCCAGGCTGACCCTGGCCTCCGGATCCATGAGACGCGGCTCCCACAGGATCAGGGCGTTCTCAATCTCCC
Organism: uncultured Lachnospiraceae bacterium; assembly: GCA_947628025.1. GTDB lineage: Bacteria > Bacillota > Clostridia > Lachnospirales > Lachnospiraceae > UBA3402. Next base: position 13,314 of record CANQYH010000045.1, read on the forward strand.
GTTCCATGGCCCGCGCCGTCGCGTAATCCATCGTCATAAACACATATTCCTGGATACCGCAGCCGAAATCCGGCCGCATGACCCGCTCGCCTTTCCGCGTGAACAGGATGATGCGGACCGCTTCCGCGATATCTTTCTCCTCATTGACCGTGCATACCCGCCCGGTGGCCATATCCACCCTGGGCGGAAATCCCCATCCTTTTCCTAAAAATGCCTCTGAACCGCCGTCATAGCGCATAATCCGGTCTTCCTTTCCATTCTTCCGCGGCCCGCCCGGGTTCGCCTGATTTTCCCCCCGACTGGCCGCATCTTCTCCCCCATCGTCTTGAGCGCGGCCCTGCCCGGGTCCGCCTGATTTCCCCCCTGACCGGCCGCATCTTCTCCCCTATCGTCTTGACCGTGGCCCTGCCCGGGTCCGCCTGATTTCCTCCGGCGTCCGTCAGTTCAGCTTCACCATCGCGCCGCTTACCTCCGCGATCCCGCTGCTCTCCGCTTTCAGCGCCGCCGCGCCTCTCATATTCAGCGTCGTCTGGGAATCCACGCGGACCGTCTGTCCTTTCAGCTCCGCCTGCGCTCCCTCCGCCGTCAGCACCTGCCCTTTCACCGTCACATCCTGGCTCCCGTCGATACGGACGCTGCCGGCCCGCAGCTCCGCTTTCCGGCTTCCCCCGTCCAGCACGAGCATCTCCTGCCCCGCGACCGTAAAGACCGCTTTCTTCTCGCAGGCAAAGGCCAGAACGCCGTTCTTCGTATCCACCGTCACCACGTTCTTCCTCTCTTTGTCCTGCAGGGAGATCCGGCCCTCGCCGTCGTCCAGAACGATCTTCTGATCCCCCGGCGTTTCCACCGTGACCGTCTCTTTTCCCTCTTCCTCCGTTATGACGATCCGGCTGCCGCCGCGGGTGCGGATGGTCTTGACCGAATTATGTTCGGAAACCGCCCCCGGCGGCGCCGCGTCCTCATGGTTCCAGAGGCAGCCGACGACGATGGGACAGTTGATATCTCCCATATGGAACGCCACCAGCACCTGCGAGCCGATCTCCGGCAGGAAGTAAACGCCGAACCCGTTTCCCGCGTAAGGGACCGCCACTCTGGCCCAGTCCGTCACGTTCCGGCCCGCCGCGCCCAGGGTGATCTCCACTTTCACCATGCCCGGATGCGCGCTGTCCCAGTTTTCTTTTACGATGCCTATGGCTACGCCGGAAATATTGGCTCCCCCGGCGTCCTGCCCCGGCAAAAAATCATCAAACAGGCCCATTACACATACCTCCCGACCGGCCGCTCCGTCAGCCGAACCCGCCTATCTCAAAGCGGGTCTCATATCCCTCCGCGCCGAACCGGTGGGTCACGCTTCGGATCTGATAGGTGCCGCTGACCGGGGCCGGAAGTCCCGCCACCGCCACCGGCCTGCCCGGCGTCAGCTGCGGCAAACCCACGCAGACTCCCTGGCCGGACTGCTTTTTCCGCCGCAGCTCCTCGGCCAGGCGGGCCGCTTTTTCCGCCGCCTTTTCCCTGGTATCCGAAGCGGGGGATG
>CANQYH010000046.1 GCA_947628025.1 uncultured Lachnospiraceae bacterium
CCCAGTTGGTATTGACGATGGTCTTGCGGTTCTCTTTCGGACCAATGCCGTCCTGCCAGTGATAGGTGTCCGCGAAACACCCGCCGGGCCAGCGAAGCACCGGAATGTTCAGATCTTTCAATGCAGACACCACATCGGTGCGCATACCGTTTACGTTCGGGATATCGGAATCCTCGCCCACATACAGTCCGCCGTAGATGCAGCGTCCCAGATGCTCGGAAAAATGACCGTAAATATTTTTGTTGATAGTTCCTTTGGAGCGGTTTCCATTGATAATGATACGCATGATACTTGTCCTCCTTGCCGAAACGCCGGCCTGCGGCCGGGATCGATCGCCTGTTTTTTCTCACGCTATATCATACAGCATCCGGCAGGAATTTTCCAGTGTTTTTAAGTTCTTTTTAAATATTTTACATTTTAGTCATAATAGCCTAAGAAAGCAGTCTATTCCTCATCTTTTTCGGTCACGCTGCTAACCCGCGTCATTTTGCGGCCGCCGCGAACCCTTTCTCCAGGTCGGCGAGGATGTCGTCAATATGCTCTGTGCCGATGGACAGGCGGATGGTGTTGGGTTTGATGCCCTGGTCCGCCAACTCTTCCGCCGACAGCTGGGAATGGGTCGTGGTCGCCGGATGGATCACCAGGCTCTTCACGTCGGCCACATTCGCCAGCAGGGAGAAGATCTCCAGATTATCGATAAATTTGTAGGCCTCCTCCTGGCCGCCCTTGATCTCAAACGTAAAGATGCTGGCTCCGCCGTTGGGGAAATATTTCTCATACAGGGCGTGGTCCGGATGATCCGGCAGGGACGGATGGTTCACGCGCTCCACCTGCGGATGCTTCGCCAGATATTCCACGACCTTCTTCGTATTCTCCGCATGCCGGTCCAGACGCAGGGACAAGGTCTCCACGCCCTGCAGCAGCAGAAACGCATTGAATGGAGAAATCGTCGCGCCCGTATCCCGCAGGAGGATCGCGCGGATATAGGTCACAAAGGCCGCCGGTCCCGCCGCGTCCACGAACGATACGCCGTGGTAGCTGGGATTGGCCTCGGCGATCGGCGCGTACCTGCCGCTGGCTTTCCAGTCGAACTTCCCGGAGTCTACGATGATGCCGCCCAGGGTCGTGCCGTGGCCGCCGATGAATTTGGTGGCGGAATGTACCACGATGTCCGCGCCGTGCTCGATGGGCCGGATCAGATAGGGCGTGCCGAACGTATTGTCAATGACCAGGGGCAGGCCGTGCTTATGGGCAATGGCCGCAATGGCGTCGATATCCGGGATATCGCTGTTGGGATTGCCCAGCGTCTCCAGATAGACCGCTTTCGTATTCTCCCGGATCGCCCCCTCGACCTCCTCCAGGTTATGGGCGTCCACAAAGGTAGTGCTCACGCCGTACTGGGACAGGGTATGCTCCAGCAGATTGTAGCTGCCGCCGTAGATGGTCTTCTGGGAAACGATATGGTCCCCCTGCTGCGCCAGCGCCATGATCGTGTAGGTAATGGCCGCCGCGCCGGAGGCCAGGGCCAGAGCCGCGACGCCGCCCTCCAGGGCCGCCATTCTCTTTTCCAGCACGTCCTGAGTGGAATTGGTCAGACGGCCGTAGATATTGCCGGCGTCCGCCAGGCCGAAGCGGGCCGCCGCGTGGGCGGAATTATGAAATACGTAGGAAGTGGTCTGATAGATCGGCACCGCCCGCGAATCGGTCGCCGGGTCCGCCTGTTCCTGGCCTACATGAAGCTGCAGGGTTTCGAATTTGTATTTGCTCATATTGGGTCTCCTCTTTTCTTGTTTTTATTATCATTTTGGCTTGTGTTTTATCGTTTCTTTGGGCCTGCGTTTTCGTCCGCGGCCGCTTTTTGGCTCTATGGTCAGGACCACGCCTGTTTTTCTGCCCGCTGTTATTCGCTCCGGGTATGTTTCCCAATCTGCAACCGCTCGGGCCTTGCGCTCTTTTTTATCCGCAGCTATTCACTCCGGGTATGCTCACCACTCTGCGGACGTTCAGGCGGGCTTTGCGCGTTCTCTGCCCGCAGCCGTTCAGACCACGCACACGTCCCGTCCGCAACCAAAAAAACGTACTACGTACCGCCCGCCGTGCCGCCCCAAAAAAGGCATAACTTTAACACACCCGGCCCCCAAATCTCATTTCCGCGGGAACCGGGCGCATCATTTTTACTTTCGTTTCACCCGCTCAGACAAAGCCGCCCAGGCGAATGCTCCGATTCTTCCCTACTCAAACATCGGCGTAGACAGATACCTGTCCCCCGTGTCCGGCAGCAGCGCCACAATGGTTTTGCCCTCGTTCTCCGGCCGTTTCGCCAGCTCAAGCGCCGCCCAGACCGCCGCGCCGGAAGAAATGCCTACCAGCACGCCCTCCGTCCGTCCGATCTTTTTGCCGACCGCGAACGCGTCTTCATGATCCACGGCGATGATCTCATCATAAACGCCCGTGTTCAGCACCTCCGGCACAAAGCCCGCGCCGATGCCCTGGATCTTGTGGGACCCTCCGACGCCCTTGCTCAAAACCGGAGAAGCGGACGGCTCCACGGCCACCACTTTCACATCCGGATTTTGGGACTTCAGATACTCGCCCACGCCGGTGATCGTGCCTCCGGTCCCGACGCCAGCCACAAAGATATCCACCTTTCCGTCGGTATCGTTCCAGATCTCCGGTCCCGTCGTCTCCCGATGTGCTTTGGGGTTCGCGGGATTGACGAACTGCCCCGCGATGAAGCTGCCGGGAATCTCCGCCGCCAGCTCGTCGGCTTTCGCAATGGCCCCTTTCATGCCTTTGGCGCCCTCGGTCAGCACCAGCTCCGCGCCATAGGCTTTCATCAGCTGCCTCCTCTCGACGCTCATGGTCTCCGGCATCACGATGATGATGCGGTAGCCTCTAGCGGCCGCCACCGACGCCAAACCGATCCCCGTGTTGCCGGACGTCGGCTCGATGATGACGGAACCCGGCTTCAGGACGCCCCTGGCCTCCGCGTCGTCGATCATCGCCTTGGCGATCCGGTCCTTGACCGACCCGGCCGGATTCAGATACTCCAGCTTCGCCAGGATACGCGCTTTCAGCCCCTCCTCTTTTTCCATATGCGCCAGCTCCAGAAGCGGCGTGCCGCCGATCAGCTGATCCGCGGATGTGTAGATACGGCTCATACGATTACCTCCTGCAATTACCTACTTATCTGATATGTTTATGGGGATTATACGCTTGCGCTCCCCCTTTGTCAATAGCTCTTTTGGTTTTTTTGAACTTTTTTATTGATTACCTACTTACCATATAGTATAATAGGATTTAGAATGACGCGATACCAGGGCTCGTTACAGGGCCATTCACACGATATGCGGGCAGAACCGGCGATATGCCAAAGGAGAAACGATATGCTGATTTCGACAAAAGGGCGCTACGCCCTGCGGGTCATGATCGACCTGGCCGAGCACCAGGGCGACGCGTTCGTGCCGTTAAAAGAAACGGCGGACAGACAGGATATATCGGAAAAATATCTGGAGGGGATCCTGAAGATCCTCGTGCAGCACGGGCTCCTGACCGGAGTGCGCGGCAAAGGCGGCGGCTACCGTTTGACGCGGCGGCCGGAATCCTACACGGTAGGGGAGATCCTGCGCCTCACCGAGGACACCCTGGCCCCGGTCGCCTGCCTGGAAGAGAACGCCAAACCCTGCCGCAGGATGTCCTATTGCCGGACGCTGCCCCTGTGGCAGGAATTAAATACCCGCATCGCCGGTTACCTCGACGGGGTCACCGTCGCCGATCTGATGCGCCGCGGCGAGGACGGGAACGATTACGTGATCTGACGCTCTTCCAGCCGGGCGGAACGGGTCATTTCCGATTCTTTCTCCAGCCGTACCGCTCCAGCTCTGCCCGGAAAGACGATCTTCTCGGATATTTCTCCTTGTATTCCTCCATAACGCGCTGCTTTGCCATGGGGTCGCCCCATGATTCCTTTACCTCTCCGATGGCCGCGATAAAAGCCGCGCACTCGCCGTAATAATTTCTGCGGTTCGCCTCCATGATTGCGGCGACCCTTTTCTGTATCGTTTTTTCCAGATGGGCCAGGATCCTCTTTTTCTCTTTCTCATCGGTGACTACCGTATTTTTCCAGCGGAGGAAGCATCCGTAAAATGCCGCCGCATCGTCCTCATCCGGTTTTTCGGCCAGCCCTCTGCCGTATTCTTCCGCAGAAAATCCGAACGCCGCCCTCGTATCCTCCAGCATCGCCGCCATCCCCGCTCTCATCCGTTCCCCCTCGTACAGATACAGCAGGAAAAAGGCCAGCCCCTCTTTCATGAACGTCCCGGTCCACCCCAAAGCCGCCTTTTCACTGACGCCCTCACGCAGCACGTCCGCCAGCTCCCCGTCCAGCAGCCGCAGTATGTAGACCGTCTTTTTGTCGGGCGCATTGACGGCACGCTCCCCCATATAGCTGTTTTCCTCACGGAAAGACGCGGCTTTCCCCATATATTTCCGGATCACGGCCCGCATCCTTTCCCTGCACGCGGCCGGATCCCCGCAGTTCAAAAGACATCGCAGATAATTCACCGCGTTCGTATCGGACTCAAACGCCGCCGCGTAGCACATCTCCAGAGCCGCGCTGTCTTTCGAAGAGAGCTGAATATAATCGGCCGTTTTCAGCGCCGTCCAGGCCCGGACCAGACAGCAGGGGTCGATCTGCCGGACGGCGTCCATTCCGATCTCCGCCATTTTCTCTGCGTCCGCAGCCGAAGCGCCGTCCAGCAGCGTCTCATAGATCCCCGGATGAAACGCCACATAGCGCCGCGCAAGCTGCAGCTTCGCATCCAGATCCGGGAGCAGGCTGACCGCTTCCGCGTATAAACGTTCCGCCTGCTTTCCGCTCATTCCGCCCAGATACCGGATCCATTGACCCAAAAAACTGTCGAAATGCTCCAGCTCTCTGTCCGCATGCTGCAGCAGATCCTCCAGCGTCAGATCTTTGATCTCCGAATTGCAGAATACCTCGTACAAGACCTCCGGCAGCGTCTCTTCCTGAAGCGTTTCCTCCCCGGACATCCTATAGCAGGAATACAGCGTATCCAGGGCGATACTTTTTACATCCGCATCCAGCAGTCCTTGCCCCGCTACCTCCCGCAGCGCCAGCTCCTCATCCCCATATTCTCCGTAAGCCGCGATCTGCAGCGCGAAAAGCTCTCTTCCGACGCTGGCAGCCGTGCTGTAATTACCGGCGTCCACACAGGCGTGAACATATCCGCAGGCACAGGCCAGTCGTTTCGCCACGCCGTCCGGATCCGTGTAATATGCCTCCTCGTCCGATCCGTACCAGTCGTCGTACTCCTCATTCCATTCCTGACGTAAATAGCAGTCGCCGGACGCGATCTCCTCCAAGGAGGCCAATATATCGTCATACTGAAGTCTCAGACTCTCCCGCTGCTTCTCCAGGGCGTCGTTATCTTCCTCTGCGCCCGCGTCCCCTTTTTCCGATACGGTCCTCAATTTCAGCAGGAAATCGTCCCGCATGGTCTCCGGCAGGGTCCGCGCGGTCTCATGAATGAAACGCTCCAAACGTTCCTTGCCGCACTCCGCCGTCAGAGAATCGACGTTCTTCATAAAATCCACCAGATTCATCTCAAAACCCTCCTGCCGCTTTTCGCTTTTCTTTTAGCCGAATATATTTTGGATTCATAGACTACAAGCATCATACCACACAATTCAGATTTCATCATCTGTTATTTTCAGAAAAAGTCGCCCTGCATGACCGGTAACGGCAAAGCCAATTTGAATTTTTCCTGGCATTCTCAAGGAAAAGAAAGAACTATCTTGATTCCATTCGCAATATCGAGTACAATATATGTGTAGAATTTTATCGTCAGGAGGCAAGAAAGATGAAATATTTGTCTATTCGTCAGACAGCAGAACGCTGGGGGATCTCCACCCGGCGTATACAGATCCTATGTGCAGAGGGGCGCGTCCCCGGCGCGGTAAGGATCGATTATTCGTGGGCGATACCCGATGACGAACCAAAACCGAAAGACGCAAGGATCAAGAGCGGGAAGTATATCAAACACCCTGTTTCTGATAATAACAACGAAAAATGACTTGATTCGCGGTGGGACGATTCCTGTATTCAATTTGAAAATGCCTTTTACGATTATAGCTTTGATATTATATGGAATGAATGCTTACAAAAATTGCTTCCCTGTTAGGAGGTTAGAAAATAAGGATGGCGGATTTTGATCTTGCAACCTACGAAGACATTTATTCTGAAATAAAAGAGGCCTTGCTCACGTCGAGAAACCAGGCGTACACAGCTGTGAACTTCACGATGGTACAGGCGCACTGGCAAATTGGCCGCATCATCGTGGAATGAACAAGAAGGAAACTTGCGGTCCAGCTATGGAAAATCCATATTACAGGAGTTGTCCAATCGTCTGACTGAAGAATTGGGGAAAGGTTTTTCTGTGCGAACGCTCCAACAGATGAAAAAGTTTTATGTGATGTTTCCAAATACGAACGCACTGCGTTCGCAATTGACGTGGACACATTATCGCCTGCTTCTGTCGGTGGAAAACGAACAGGCACGGCAGTGGTATATGAATGAGGCGGTAGCATCCGCATGGTCAAGCCGCCAGCTGGAACGACAGATCTCTACACAGTATTATGAGCGTCTTCTTGCAAGTAGAGAAAAAGAGCCGGTCAAAGCGGAAGCCAACGAATTGATGGCACCGCTGGAGGCAGAAGAGTTTATCAAAGATCCGTATGTGTTGGAATTCCTTGATCTAAAAGATTATCCGGCTTTGCGGGAATCTGATCTGGAGCAGGCGCTTATCAACAAATTGCAGAAGTTTCTGCTGGAACTTGGACGCGGGTTCTGTTTTGTAGCCAGGCAAAAGCTGATGCGATATGAAGATGAGGACTTTTACCTTGTATTTTATCATAGTATTCTGAAATGCCATGTACTAATCGACCTGAAAGTCGGCAAACTGACACACGGTGATATTGGACAGATGGACAGCTACATTCGGATGTTCGATGCTCTCTATAAAAACGCAGATGACAATCCTACCATAGGCATTATCCTGTGTTCGCAGAAAAATGAAGCCATCGTGAAATATTCTGTTTTGAATGACGCCAGGCAGATCTTCGCGTCAAGATACCGACTGGAACTTCCAACTGCTGAAGAACTGCAGCATGAAATCGAACTCGAACGCAAACGGATTGAGGAGCAGGAGGACTGATAGCTGTTTGTTACAAATACGAAAGAGAACGGTTTGGAGACCCTCATCGTGAAGTGGCTCGTAGAGCAGAACGGTTACGAGGAAAGCAAAAACACCGATTATAACAAAGAATTTGCCATTGATGAGACACGGCTTTTCCGCTTTTTACAGGACACGCAGTCTTCGCAGATGGACAAGCTGGGGGTGTTCAAATCCGATCAGAAAAAGCGCCAGTTTCTGAATCGCCTGTAGGGAGAACTTGCCAGGCGCGGCATGATCTAACCTACGAACCAAAACAGCCGCCGCGTGCCAAATCATCACGCCGGCGGCCACATGCTCTTCAGCGGGCTTTCCCCCGCAGATAAATGAAATAATACCCTAATCCCACGATGCCCGCGCCGCCCGCGATATTGCCCAGCGTGACCGGCAGGAGATTGTTCAGGAAGAAGCTGCCCCAGCCCAGGCCCTCCGCCGCGATCCCGTATTCGGCCGCGGTGAAAATGCCCGCGGGGACGTAGAACATGTTGGCGACGCAGTGCTCGTATCCGGCCAGCACGAAGAGGAAGACCGGCGGGTAGAGGCCGAAGATCTTCTCCGTGGCCGTGGAGCCGCCGATCGCGATCCAGACCGCGACGCAGACCAGTACATTACAGAGGACGCCGCGCAGCAGACCGTCTGTAAAAGACAAGGACACTTTTGCCGCGGCCGTATTCACCAGGCTCTGGGCCATGGCGCCGCCGAACAGATCCGGCGTGTGGCCATAGACCACCATCGCCGCCGTCAGAACGCTGCCCGCCAGGTTGCCCAGATAGACGAGGCACCAGGTTTTCAGAAGTTCCACGGCCGTGATGCGCCCCGCCGCCGCGGAGATCACCATCAGACAGTCGCCGGTGAACAGTTCGCTTCCGGCCAGCACAACCATCACAAGGCCTGCCGGGAACAGAAGCGCCGTAACCACTTTCGCCGTGGACGGGTCCGCCACCGTCGCGGACGCCGCCACCGTGGACGCCGCCGCAAACGCGATGAAAGCGCCGGCCAGCATCGCCAGCGCGAACAGTTTTGGGACGGGTGTCTTCGTTTTGGCTGCGCCCGTCTCTACGTAGGTTTCGGCAATCTTTGCGGGTGACAGCATACAAGATCCTCCTCTCAGTCGTTCCAGCCGAAGATCCGGATCAGTTCGCGCCCGCGCTGGGGGTAAGCGCTGACCGGAAAATCTTTCACATCCAGCGTATTGGAGCAGATCAGATAATCCACGACCTGTCCGTTTTCATCCTTTATCACTTCGGTAATGATCACGATATGGTTCCAGTCGCTGGGAGTGCCCATCACGATCAGGTCGCCCGGCCGGCCGCTCCAGAAATCCGCGCCGGTCCCTGCGCACAGGCCGTATCCCTGATTGTCCCTGGCGTAGGCGTAAAAATAATCCACATTGATCCAGGACAGGGAACAGCCCCTATCCTCTGACGTTTCGTCCACCGCCGCTCCGAACCATTTCCAGGTCTTTTCACCCTGCGTGTCCATCGGGATACCGCCGGCTGAAAGACATTGCGAAACAAAATTCTGGCAATTTCCGCCCTGTTCGCCGTAGTCCGCCCAGTCTTCACTGCGCTGTCCCACGAACTGGCGGGCATAGGCGACGGCCGCTTCCCTGTCATAGGGATGATCCGCCGCCGGATCCTCTGCCGCCGGCGTCCCGGTCTCCCGCCCCGGCATTCCCTCTTCGATCTGCTTTAACAGAGTCTCTTTTCTCTCCTCGAACACCCGCTCGGGATCCTCGATCTGTTCCAGATCCGTCCCGTCATAGCCTTTCAGCATACTCCAGAACGCGCCGTCCCACTGCATATGTTCCCGGATCCGCCATTCCCCGTTTTCCTGAGTCAGCACAAAATCATGACGCACGGACGGGACCCGGGATTCCGTTTCCGGGCACTGGGCGAAGTGGAGGTAACTGCGCTCCCCCAGCTTTACGTCGAAACTGCCGTCCTCCGCCTCGGACCATTCCAGGATCCAGAGCACATAATAACAATCTTCCAGATGCAGATCCGTCTCCTGCACAGCCCGCAGGCCAATCTGGTATTCCCAGGCCTTTTCATGAAAAGCCAGCTGCCCGGACGCGGAATCCGCGAACAGATCCGAGATATCTCTCATCTCCAGCGCCGAGACCGCCGCATAATACCGGTCCATGTAGGCGTAGATCAGTTCTTCCTGTTCTTCTGTCAGGACCTCCGATGCCTCGTCCACAAAAGCGCCGGCCGGCCGGACCATCTCCGGCTGCGTCTCCGGAGCCCGCAACTCTTCCTGGCCGCTCAAAGCGCCGGTTTCCGTCTCTCTGGCAGCGGGCCGTTCCGCCTCTTTCGTCTCCGCTTCGGTCTTCGGCATCTCCAGCACGCCGAAATCCGATCCGGCCGGGAGCTTCGACGCGGCCGCTTCCTTTACCGTCTCTTTCACTTCCGTAACTGCCCTCCTGCCGCATCCCGCGCCGACCGCCAGCGGAAGCAGACAACCGCCCAGAACCAGGCGCCGCGCCCATTTTGTCAACGCGCGTTTCTCCATGCTTCTCACCTGTCCGTTCCCAGTTGTCCGTCCGGTGAAACGCGCCGGACGGAATCTGTGATCTTCTGTCAGACTTTATTCCGCCGTTCCGCGTTTCAGTCGTTCCATCCGAAGATCCGGATCAATCGGCCGCCGACCTGCGGATAGGCGCTGAGCGGGAAATCTTTCACATCCAGCGTATTGGAACAAAGCAGATAGTCGATCGTCCGCCCGTTTTTATCTTTGATCACTTCAGAGATCAACACAGTATGGTCCCAGTCCTGGGGCGTCCCCATCACGATAGCGTCGCCCGGCTGACCGCTCCAGAAATCCGCGGCGATCTCCGCGGACATACCGTATCCCCGGTTATCCCTGGCGTAAGCGAAAAAATAATCCACGTTGATCCAGGAAAGCGAACAGCCCCATGCGCTTGAGGTCCCGTTGACCCCGTCGCTGTACCATTTCCATTTTTGATCCCCCGACGTGTCCATCGGGATACCGCCCGCGAAAATGCACTGGGAGGCAAAATTCTGGCAGTTGCCGCCCCCATCGCTGTAATCGGCCCAGGCGGCGTTCCTCACGCCGATATACTGGCGCGCATAGGCGACGGCCGCCTCCCGGTCATAGGGATGTCCGACCGCCGGCGTCTGAGACGCGGCTCCCTCCGTCCTCGCAGGCAGGCTGCTCCTGCGCTGGTTCAGGAGCGTATTCTTCTTATTCTCAAATACGGTCTCCACATTCTTCATCTGGTTCAGGTCTTTGCCGTCATACTCTTTCAGCATCGTCCAGAAACATCCGTCCCACTGCATATGTTTCACGATCTGCCATCTCCCGTTCTGCTGCGCCAACGTGAAATTATGATCGAGCTTGGGAAATTCGGAATCAATATCGGGACTCTGGGCGTAACGGCAGATACTCCGCTCCCGTATCGTGGTCGCCACGCTCCCGTCTGTGTTCACAGAAACGTTCAATATCGTCAATTCGCAGCAATAACTGTTTATATGCAGATCCGACTCCTGCATCGTGCGGACGCCGATCTCGTATTCGATCGCCTTTTCATTGAAGACCCTCTGTCCATTCGCCGACGCCGCGAACAGATCGGAGAAATCTCTCATCTCCAGACCGCCCATCGCCTCGTAATACCGTTCCAGATAGGCAATAACCGGCGCTTTCTGTTCATCGGAAAGACCGCTCGCCGTATCGCCCACAAAAACGATGCGGCTCGGCTGGATCTCTACAAGCCCGTTTTCCGTGATCTGCATCATCGGCAGCTCTGTCGTCCCGGAATTCGGGCCGCTTGCAGCAAACGTTTCCCTGCTTTCCTCCGGAAACTCTTCCGGCGCGGCAAAGATTCCCTGCGTCTCATCCGCCTCCTCCCCGGGCGTTACCGTCTCAGGGCCAGCCGCCGGCGCGACCGGCGGACCGGCGATCGTTTCCTGTACGGCGTCCGCCGCCTGTTCCGTCCCGGTCACGACCTCCTCCAGATCGGCGATCGTCTCCTGCGTCTCGGCGACCGCTACGCTCGCCCTGACAGCGCCAACGCTTACCAGGCACACAATCAAAATCCACGCGTATTTTCTTCCAAATTGCTTCCTCATCTCTACCACCTGCACGCTCCAGAGTTCCGGCGGGCAGACGCATCCCAAGCGTACGCACAACAAAAGCAGCCGCTCCGCCGCCGAACTGTACCTATTATACACGAAATATATTCATTTGTCATGTATAATCGTATTAAATCGAAAAATGTCGAATATGTAAAAAATGACCGATTCGCTGTTTATGGTAAAGACTTTTCAGGGAAAATCGTTTATACTGGATCGTACCGGCGCACAGAAAACCTGCCGGCGGCCGCCGGAAAACGGCCGGCAAAAACGCAAACGGAGGAAACGATCCGGATGGATATGCAGAAGATCGGAACATTTCTGAAAGAACTGCGCATACAGAACCATATGACGCAGGAGCAGCTGGGAGAAAAGATCGGCGTGACCAATAAAACCGTATCCCGCTGGGAATGTGGGACCTACCTGCCGCCTGCAGAGATGCTGAAAGCGCTGAGCGAACTGTACGGACTCACGATCAACGAGATCCTCTGCGGGGAGCGGCTGAACGAAGACCAGTTTAAAAAGCGGGCGGAGGAAAATATCACGGCCGCATTAAAAGCCAGTACATTTACTTTAAAGGAACGGATCCGTTTCTATAAAAAGAAATGGCTGCGGGACCACATTTCCACACTGATCCTCTGTACGGTCGCCTGGACCGTCCTCGTCGTATCGCTGAAGCTGCAGGGAGCGGAGACATACCTGACCGGCACAGTCGGAGGGCTCCTGGCAGTCGTATTCTACTTATGCCTGTATCATCAGATGATGAAATACGTAGAATCCAGGGCCTTTGACGGCAGCGGACAATAGATCCCCGCCTGTCCGGCCGCCCCCGCCATGTCCCGCGCGGAACCGGAAATCTTGACAGGCTCCGTCAAACATGTTATTTTTTATAGTATCAGCGGTTCCATCATACAAAAGAACGTTTCGATCGCAACTGCCGCCCGGCGGCGGATACGGTTTCCATATGACGGCGTTTTTCCGGCGGACTCCGCCCCGCTGTAAAGTACATGGATTGGAGAAATATGTTTCGATGAATGACAACAGCGACCGTACCGGCGAATACGAGGATACCCGGAAAGAGGAGTCCTCTCACGAAGCTCCGGAGGCCCATCTGTCCGGGAATACCGGCCCCGTCCGGAACCGGGTCCTGTCTTTTACAGCCTCCGCGCTCTTTTTTCCCTGCGCCCTGCTCTATCACGAACTGATGCTGCGGATCTGCGACCGGGACGTGGCCTTTTTTTCACCGGCGTTGGCGAGGATCGTTCTTTTCTCGCTGGCGGCGGGCCTTTTCGTCTTTCTGATCCTCGACCTAATCCCCTATAAACGTGTGTCCCGTTTGGCGGGCGGCGTCCTGATCTTCGCGTTCACCGTCGTTCTCTGCGTGGAGCGGGGGATGCGCAGTCTGTTTTCCATCTACTACGGCGTCCTTTCCGCCGCGGATATGGCCGGAAACGCAATGGGCGATTTCGCGGACGACATCGTTTCGGCCGCCATCCGCCTGATTCCGTTCATTCTCTTTGCCCTTATCCCCCTGGCGCTGTTTATCCTGACCCGCCGCTCCATCCTGCGGGACCGTGAGCCGGACCAGACCTGCGATGCCGAAACCGGCGCGCAGACCGGCGGCTCCGCTCCGCGGAAATGGAACCGGACCTGGGCCATGCGGGTCCTCATCCTGATCGCGCTGGCCGCCGCACAGCTTCTCGGCGCGGCCGCGTCCCTGACCGAAGAGGTTCAGGCTGCTTATACCTACGATTTCACCACCAACAACGCGATCCCGGAGTTCGGCCTGCTCACCAGCATCCGGCTGGAATTTCAGTATGCCCTTTTCGGTATGCCGGAGGCGGACATGGGTGCCTTTATAGAAAAACCGGCGGGGACAGCGGCAGGAAATCTACCGGCGTCCTCCCATGCAGCGGCGAATCATCCGTCGGATCCGGCCGGAACGCCGTCAGAGCAGTCTGAAACGCCATCGAAGAATTTCTCAGGAGCAGCGCAGGAAACTTCTCCGGCTTCAGACCCGGAGCATCCGTCCGCCCAGGCCGGATCGTCGCCGGAAAGCACGCCGTCCGCCGCGGAAACCACAGCAGGCCAATCCCCGGATCCGGCCTCGGAACCCTCGTCCGCCCCGGATGAAACTTCGCCGGAAAACACATCGGCTGCCGCTGGAACGGCACATGAAAAACCGGGGCTTCTCGCAGATTCCGAAGAAAACAGGATCGTCCCGGCTGCGGAGCCGTCCGAACCCGCGGTCTACGGCTTCAATCAGCTTGACATCGACTTTGCGGCCCTGGCCGAGAGCGCCCCTGACAAGACGGTAAAGTCCATGCACGAATATTTCGGTTCCCTCACTCCCTCGCAGCAGAATGAGTACACCGGCATGTTCGCGGGCAAGAACCTCATTCTCCTCACCGCGGAGTCGTTCTCGCCCTATGCGATCAGCGAGGAACTCACCCCCACCCTGTATCGGCTCACCCACGAGGCTTTCGTATTCAACAACTTTTACCAGCCAGACTGGACCCAATCCACCGTGGGCGGCGAATTTTCCGTCACCACCGGCATCATCCCCAACTGGATCAACAGCACCGTAGCGGCGCGGGCTGCCATCGGTCATTCCATGCCCGTCACCCTGGGCAATCTGTTCCGCAGCCTGGGCTACGCCACCCCCGCCTGGCACAACGGTTCCTACGATTATTATGACCGCAACCAGTACCTGGAGACGTTCGGCTACGACTATAAGGGCGAAAATGGCGGCGGACTCGACCTGCCCTACGACGGCTGGCCACGCTCCGATCTGGAGATGATCCAGTACACCTGCGACAGCTATATCGACGCCTGCGTCCGGGACGGCGTTCCGTTCCACGCCTACTATATGACCATATCCGGTCACGGCAGCTGGGGCTGGGATAAGAACCAACAGTCCGCCCGGTACCGCGAAGTGGTGGAAGCCGCGTATCCCGATCTTTCCGAGCCCTGTCAGGCGTACATCGCCTGCCACATAGAACTCGACAAGGCCCTGGAATATCTGGTCAAAAAGCTGGAAGACGCCGGTCTTGCCGACGATACCCTGATCGTCATGGCCGCGGATCATTACCCCTATTTTCTCGGCAACGGCAACAACGTTCCCGGGGATACCACTGACTACTACAACGAATTGACCGGCCTAAACGACTCCGAGCTCGTCACCAGCCGCTACCGCAACACGCTTCTCATGTGGTCCGGCTGCATCGAGTCGCCGATCGTTGTAGATACTCCCTGCTCGGCCATCGACATCGTGCCCACCGTGGCGAATCTTTTCGGGCTGCATTACGATTCCCGCCTCTATTCCGGCCGGGATATCTTCGCCCCCAACTATAAGGCCAACGAATACTCCAACTGTATGCCTCTCGTAATCTTCGCGAGCAACAAAGGCCAGGGCAACAGCTGGATCACCGCCGCCGGCACCTACGAGGCCAGCACTG
>CANQYH010000047.1 GCA_947628025.1 uncultured Lachnospiraceae bacterium
GAGATCGTCGTCGCTGAGCCCTCCCCCGGCGAACAGGCCGGTCAATTCCCCGACCAGCTCGTCGGCCTCCCGCGCCTTGGTCCCGCCCTTTGCCCGGGCCTCCGCCGCATAGATGCCGCTTCCGCCCAGCAGATACTCTGTCGTGGTGTGCAGCGCGCCGGCGATCCGTTGGACTACTTCCATATTCGACGGCCTGCGGCTCCCCAGCTCGTAGTTCTGGATCGTCCGCGTGGTGACGCCCGCTTTTTCCGCCAGTTCCGGCTGGGTCAGACCTGTCTCCAGGCGTTTTTCCCGCAGTCTGTCTTTGAATGACATAAGGCACCTCTTTCTTTTGAATGAACACGAACAATCTTTCATGAAACCTATGGATGCGAATCTGCGTTCGTGGTATACTGACGCCGCTGATGCGAAATTCCGTTCGTGAATTTATCTTACCACACGAAAATGCGTGTGTCAACCGGAACATGAAACATAGTTCGTGCCATGAGGCGGGCGGCCGTTCGGAGGGCGTTCCGGATATGGGAAATACGGAAAAAGTAAGCTGGACTGCGGCGGTGGGATATGCTATACTTACAGGTATACGGATATGGGAGCGCCGGCCGGATATGGGACCGGCGCAGGCGGAGCCGGACCGGACCCTGGGGACCGGCGGCAGCGGATCGGAGGCGGAAGGATGCTGAGACAGATGTCTGTGATCTTATGTATGAGTCTTACTTTGGGAGCGGGAGGGTTTGCGGGACCGCTTCCGGAGGATGCCGTTTTTCCGAAGACGGAGAGGATCGCGGCCGCTATGGAAAGGTTCCGGGCGGAGCATAGTTCGGTACCGGAAGAGGACGCGTCTCAGGCGGAACCGGTCAGTTTTAAAGAATGCGGCAGGATGCGCCTGACCTATACCGGCGGCAGACATTCGGTCTCCTATGTGGATTCGCCGGAAGAACTGCCGTACGATCTGCGGACGGAGGGCTACGACGAGGACTTTTTCTCGGAACATGCGCTGCTGGTCGTGGTGGAGACGGTAAACAGCGGTTCTGTCAGGATCGGGATCGAATCGGCGGTCCGGGAGGACGATACCGTCGCCGTTACATTGTCCCATGAAGTCCCCGAATACGGGACGGACGATATGGCGACCTGGATGCTCTGGGCCGAGGTGGAGTCCGGGCTCGGCGACTGCGAGTGGGAGCTTGTAAATCCGGCGCTGCCGTCGGAGATGGAGCTGAAGTAGCGGCGGACAGGGAAAGCGGAAAGGATGGCGCTGCGCAGGCAGCGACCTTATGATGGGCCGTTTTCCGGAATTTAGGGCCGTGCCGGGGCCGTCCGGCGGTCCTTGATACGAAAGCGCTGTTATTAGAGGAAAAGGAAGAACAGGAGGAACATGGTATGAAGATCATAGAGTTGGAGACCAATCACATCGCCGGTCCCATCGGCTACCGGCTGGAACCGGCGGTCCTGTCTTACAAGGTGACGGAGAGCCGGGGCAGGAAAAGCGCGGCCCAGAGGATCGAGATCGCCAGGGACGCCGGGTTTGAGGAGATGGTGCTGGATACCGGCTGGCGGACGGACATCGACAGCAAATGTTTCGTGCCGGAGATCGCGCCGGAGCCGGAGAGCCGGTACTACTGGAGGGCTTCGGTTCGCGACGACGCCGGGGACGAGGCCGTCAGCGCCGCGGCTTTCTTTGAGACGGCCCCGGAGAAGATCGGCGGCGTGTGGATCCGCGCGCCGTTTGCCAAAGAAAAACACGCTGTATTTTTGAAGAAATTCGATCTGGACGGCAAAAAGGTCAGAAAGGCCAGGCTGTATATCTGTGGCCTGGGATTGTACGAAGCGTATTTAAACGGCGAAAAGGTCTCGGAAGAATATCTGACGCCCTATTATAACCATTACGGACGGCGGATCCAGTACCAGAGCTACGACGTGACGGACCAGCTGCGTCCCGGCCAGAACGCGCTGGGCGTCCTGTTGGGCAACGGCTGGTACAAGGGGAGGTTCGGCTATGTGGACCGCCTGGACTGCCTGTTCGGGGATACGCAGACGCTGATCTGCGAACTGAAGATCGAGACGGAGACGGGGGAGATCTTCTCGGTCTGCTCGGATACGGACTTCCTCTGCCGCGAATCGCCGGTCCTGGCCAGCAGCATCTACGACGGAGAGGTCTATGACAGCCGGCTGGAAGCGGAGGGTTTCGGGACGGCGGACTGCGATACAGACGGATGGAACCGCGCCGTGCCGGGAGAGGACCTGTCCGGCCTGTTGCAGCCCCGCCTGAGCGTCCCGGTCACGGTGCAGGAGACCTTTGCGCCGAAAGAGATCCTCCATACGCCCGCGGGAGAGACGGTGGTGGATTTCGGGCAGGAGATCACCGGGATCGTGACGTTCACGAACCGCACGCCGAGGGATACGAAGATCTCGCTGCAGTTCGGGGAGATCCTGCAGCAGGGGAATTTCTATACGGAGAATCTGCGGAGCGCGGAGCAGCGGTTCGTCTACTATTCCGACGGGAAAGAAAAGCAGGTGCGGCCCCATTTCACTTTTTACGGGTTCCGTTACATGAAAGTAGAAGGGATCGCGGATCCGGAGGCGGCCGGGTTCACCGCCTGTGTGCTCCATTCGGACTTAAAGCGGACCGGCTACCTGAAGACGGACCATGAGAAAGTGAACCGCCTTATTGAGAACGCGGTCTGGGGCCAGAAAGGGAATTTCGTGGATATTCCGACGGACTGCCCGCAGCGCGACGAGCGGCTGGGCTGGACCGGAGACGCCCAGGCGTTCTGCGCCACGGCCAGCTTCAATATGCAGTGCGCGCCGTTTTACAGGAATTATCTGGAGGAGATGCTCACGGAACAGCGGCAGCCGGAGCGCAGAGGCGCGGTTCCTTTCGTGGTTCCCGACGTATTGAACCAGATCGACCGGGTCCTGGGAAAGGAGATCACGGACCCGGAGCGGAACGGGGCCTCCTGCGCCTGGGGCGACGCGGCGACCGTCATTCCTTGGACGGGGTATGTGTTCAGCGGCGACCGGACCCTGCTGGCGGCCCAGTATGAGAATATGAAACTCTGGACCGACTACATCCGCGGCGTGGACCGGGATCTCTGCGGGAACCGGCACCTCTGGAACCACGGCTTCCACTACGCCGACTGGCTGGCGCTGGACAATTACCACCAGGGTTCCAGCTTCGGCGGGACGGATCCCTATTATATCGCCAGCGCCTATTATCTGTACTCGGCGGAACTGACGGAGAAAGCGGCGGAAGCGCTGGGGAAAGAAGAGGAAGCGGAGGAATACCGGCAGGTGGCGGAGTCGGTGCGCCTGGCGATGCGGGAGGAATATTTCACGCCCACCGGCCGTCTGGCGGCGGATACCCAGACGGCGCTGGTGCTGGCGCTGCATTTTCACATCGCCCCAGAATGGGCGCGGGAGAGGACCGTGCGGACCCTGAAACGGAAGCTGGACGAGGAAAGGATCCATCTGACCACCGGCTTTGTAGGCACGGCCTATCTGTGCCGGACCCTTTCGGAGAACGGGCTCTCGGAGTACGCCTATACGCTGCTTCTGAACGAAGATTATCCCAGCTGGCTCTACGAGGTCAATATGGGCGCCACCACGGTCTGGGAGCGCTGGAACTCCGTGCTGCCCGACGGCCGGGTCAGCGACACGGGGATGAACAGCCTGAACCACTACGCCTATGGTTCGGTCCTGGAGTGGATGTACCGGTACATAGGCGGGCTGAATCCCAGCGAGACGCAGGCTGGTTTTAAGTCGTTCACGCTCAGGCCGGAACCGGACCGGCGCTTTTCCCATGCCGAACTGCGCTTCAACAGTCCTTACGGGTGGATCGAAAGCCGGTGGGAGCGGGCGGCTGAGGGGATCCGCTTCACCGTGACCGTGCCGTTCGACACGACGGCGGATTTCGTGATCCCGCAGGAACTCTGCGGCGGAGAGCTCCGGATCGAGGAAGCGCCGTCGCCCTGCATGGCGGCGGACGGGCATATCTCTCTGGAAGCGGGGACGTACAGGATCTGGGCGGGATACCCGGAAAAAGGATGAGAGCGCAGGCGACAGGTCCGGCGGGGGTATTTTTAGAAAATCATCGGGAAACCTAAAAAAATAACATATAGTAGCGACAGAAGCCTTGCAAATCACCCAAAATTGGAGTATGATGATTCTGCATAAGGCTTCTGTTTTTTGTCTCGGTATGGGGGTCCCGTGCAGAAAAGGAAGCGGGTCTGACAGATTTCTTTTAAATTCCCCCAAATTTTGAAATCCATAATCTTGAGGAGGACAAATGTATGAGAAAGTCGATGAAGTTGCGCAGGATGGCGTCGTCATTTCTCGCCCTGTGTCTGACAGTACTGACGGTCTGCGGCCCGATGCCTGTGTCTGCGGGGGGGTAACGGAGAAAGGCGGCGGTGCGGGAAGCACCGTACCGGACAGCGAATGTGAATTTAATGACGCTCAGAAAAATGGGATAGATGGGATCGCTTATGAAGACTGGGATGAGGCCTGTCGCCCGTATCTTCGCTGGATCTTCGGTAATTCTTTTGGCGGTCTTGAAGCCAAGAACCAGTTTCATGTTTATGCTGAAGCAGGGGATACCATCTGCCTGGGGTCGAATATTTATAATGCCGGGTATGATCTGGATGGGAAAAGCTTAACAAATGGCTATAAGATAGCTAAATTTAGTTATCCGGTAGTTACGTATAATACAGGTTCTGCAGGAGAGGACTTAGAGAATCAGGTTCGAGATACTAATAGCGGAAGAACTAAAACGACTACGAAATATGGAGTTATTATTAATAATAGTAGTAGATATATTTATGCAAAATTTGGCGAGTCGGAGTATCGATACCATAGAGTTGAGGGGCATACAGTAAAAATATATTCTGGTAAAGATAACTCTACAGAAGATATAACTACTTATGATTTGATTAATAAAGCAGAGTGTGAACAGGGCACATGTAGTTGTCCAACAGACCTTTTGACTGAAAGTAAGCATAATGATAAAGACTCCGTTGACATCGTTATGTATGCTCCTGATGGAACTCCGTCTCCCATTGACATCCGCAATTCAGATGGGTATACGACTGGTTATATCAGCAGCCCGGAGGTAGAGTATGCCGCGAGACTGCTGGCTTATGAAGATGGAGAGTATAAGGGGACGTTTGAATATGGTAAGAGTGAGGTTGCTGAATATACCCCATATACCTATGAAGTGCTTAAAACAGGTATCTACACCTTTGAATTCCGGCCTTTTGACGGAGCGGGAAATGCTGACACTGGAACGGGAAGACTAAGGAGTGAACAATGGCCCAAAGCAGAGAACGGGTGCGTAGAACCAGGAGCGAACAATACGGGAGATTATGGTTCTCTGATTGCGGCATGGGATATAACTGTATTTAATGAGGAACATGAAAAAAAGCCGGGTCGTACTTATGCGGATTACTTGGCTTTGCAGATGTATCCCAAGAGCGGTAGCACTGGCATAATGGATACGTACCATATACTGACCTCGGACAGTTATATTTATACCATGAGTTTCAATAACGCGACGCCTTATACCTATAACTTTTTTTCCAATAACAGAGGTTTGATCGATATTGCTACGAGCGATACCCTTTATAAGTCAGTAAAAGATATTAATAATAAGAACCAATTTAATCGTATGGGTGTTACCTATAATTATCCGGGTGGTGCGGCGGATGATGAGCTGGTTAAAAACTTTCATATATTTTTTGAGCATCCGAGCAAAGATTTGAAAGGCGTTTTGTATGAGAAACCGCTGGCTCCGGAACCAGCCACGAATGTTAAGTTTGAGGGAAAGGTAATTAAGGAGGACGGCAGTGAAGTTACAGGCGCTTATGTAGGACAGGGAGGCTATTTTTCTTTTGACGTAGGCAACGCCAGTACCGCTACCCTGCGATTGGAGTTTACGCAGGAGGGTGAGGAAGAACCTAAGACGGTGGAGATTTCCGGGGTTGTTACGCCGAATTCCAAGAATTATTTCTATTGGGACGGTAAGGACGCAGATGGGAAAGAGATTCCTGCCGGTGTGTATAAGGCCGAGAATATCAAATACACGGTAACCACCAAAGCAGGAGAGATTCACTTCCCGATCTTTGATATGGAACACGCTAATGGCGGTATTACATTTACACGGGAAAGCCATATTTTTGACAGTAATGGTGAGCAGTTAGATACAGAAAGCAGTATCTATGAGCTTACGAAGCACGCGGTTTATTATGATGATACGGCGATCTATTATGGAGAGAATGCGGCCTCGACCGGTTTGTCAGAGGGGGATGTAACAGGATTAGCCGATACTAATGATAGTCCGGCATTAACTTCCGCTATAATAAAGAAATTCTTTAGTGAAAATAAAGATAGTGGTAGATATTGGCTATATTATAATATGCTGAATGGTACGTACACTTATAATACGAGTACCGAAAAAACATATGCTGGTGGTGAAGCCATAGTCCGAAACGATGTTTCTAACTATGTTGAGAAGAACGCGCTAAGGGTTGGCGACCATAGCCATACGAATAATAGTATTTCATTTTTTAAAGAAGAAATACAAGACGATGGCAGTTTGGTTTACAATGTACGGACCTATATGGATCTTACCGAAGAAGAAAAGCAGTTGCTTCAATATTTAGACAGTAAGAAACATCCTGTGGCAAAATCCAATGCGGATGGCAATGCAATAAATGCGGCAATTAAGAAGAGTGGCTCAACTGGTAGTGGTGAGGAAGTCGTTCCAGATTCTCGAAACAGTGGATTTGGTCAGACGGTCACCGATTATGCGATCGTTGATTTTTGGACATTTATTCCGTCGCGTCCGATCACAGGCATGTTAAAAGAGACGGAGCAGATTGAGATCATTGAGGAAGAAAACAGTTTCAGCTTGATCGGGCGTGTGTTCTATGACGCGCAAAAATCAGGAGAAACGGGTTATGGTACCTTTAACTCTGAGACTGACCATGACAGACTGCTGAAAGATGTGACGGTGGAGCTTTATGTTAAATCGGACGATACAGGGAGACAAGAGGGGAAAAACTATGCGACCTATGAAGCTGGGAAATTGAAAAAATTAGAAGAGGGATCAGCTTGGCCCAGTGGTACGACAGTATATGAGTTGATGAAAAGAGCGAAAACAGATCTGTTGGGGAAGTACGTGTTTACCGGGTTAAAATATGATCCTGATCAAGGCACCGAATATCTTTACCATGTAGTGAAGCCCAGCGAGGTTTATAGCCTGACTTCTGAAAGTATAAAGGTACTAGAACCGAGTTCTATAAAGTATGGTTATTATTCTTTGTACGTTTGTGACGGGAATAACTTTGGAACAGAAACACAAAGAATTAAAGTTGGCGGTACAGGAGGCGTTAATCCAAAATCGAAATCTACTAACACGGTCGCCGCAGTCGATGTCGGTTATCACTATGATCTTTGGAAAGCGTTGTCTCTGAAAAAGGACTGGAATATCGCAGATTCATCCGGGAGTTCTGAGAATCCTGTGGTATTCGAGGTATCCTATCTCTTAGGCGGGGAATCCGGAACAGCGTCTACGAGTCATTTGTACAAGTATTATACATTGTCTAGCGCTGGAAATTGGGGGGAGACGGATAATTATCTGCCGGATGCGTCGAGCGGTGCGGTGAAGATCAAGGATTATTATGTTTCTGCGGAGTATTATATCTACGGCACGAAAGTGTTTATGCATCGGTTTGACAGTCCTGCGGCGGACGATGATCCATATAAGCCGGACAACTCAGACCACTATACATATCCTGATTATGTGGCGATGGACTGGTATTTTGATTTGAATGAAAACGCTGATAAGATAGTGAACTTGGTTCCGGATTGGAGTGAGGCTGCGAGTTACACTTGGCAGACATTCCCGGACCTGAATCGGGATGGGGTATCAGACGCTTCAGATCTGGGAGAGATCGGAATGACTGCTGAAAGCGCTATTTACTGGAGAGAAGCGCTTCCGGCAGGCTCTGACCTTTCCGGCGAAGGTGTGGTTTCGCCCTTTAAGGCAGTGCTGGAGCGTGAGCAGAGGTCTGATGAGAGTACTATTACGATCCACAACTCTGAGAATTCCGGGACGATTGAGATCATCAAATATACCGGGGCTATCGAGGACCGCCATTACCTGGAGGGAGCTACTTTCTATATTTATGAAGGGACAAAAGATGACGTCAAGAGTGCGATAGCAAATAACACGGCGGCGAGTCTTTTTGTCAGCGGAGCTACGACCCAGGAAGACGGACGAGTCGTTTTCTATGATCTTGATCCGGAAAAGACCTATACGATCCGTGAGCGCTACGCCCCTGTAGGGTACCGCATCGATGAAGAGTACTATCAGGTTGACCCTGTAAATACGACTTACACGGACGAAGCGACTCATTACCAGTTCGATGAGGAGAACCATCATTGCAGGTTGTGGATCGCCAACAGCGACAGTAAATTGACGATCCAGAAACGGATCGAGGGACGGTCCTGGCAGAGTGGCGATACGTTTACTTTCACTGTCGCGCTGGATACAAGCAGGGGAGACGGATCGTCAGACATTGTAGTGAGTGAAAATGAAAAAACCTTGAATTCTGAGTATGAGGGACTACTTGAAGAATTTAGGAAAAATTTTAATGCAAAAAAGGAAGTTGTTGATAACAGTAACGACTACTATTCAACCAAAAGCAGTACCGGCAAAATAACTATCAGTACGGATACAAAAGTCTCTAATATATTATTAAATGAGGCTCAAAAGGATACCAGCAGCACGACATGGTCAGAGCCTACGTTATGCGGAGTGCCTTTTACGGTCGAGGGTACGTATTATTTTAAGGTCACGGAGAATGAATTGCCCGACTGGTCTACGCTGACGAAATCTCCCCGCGAATACAGCGTGACCATTGATGTGACCCGAGTAATGAATGACCCTGAGAGCAGCGAAGCGATGTCCCTTACAAATTCACATTTGGAGGCGACGGTTTCCGAGGTACAGTACAGGGATCTGCTTAGCCGGGACAGCAGCGGTGCTCCCACGTATACGGACAGCAAAATTTATAAAAGTTCATCGCTGCGTTTTACGAATGTTTATTCAGTTTCAGCCGCGCAGGCGACCCCTTACGGGATTTATAAGGACTTTACCGGCCGCCCAGCTAACGAATGGTTAAATACGGATGTGTTTACGTTTGTGATTAAGGCTGGAGACGATGCGACAGGCGATGCGCTTGCAAAAAAGCAGATCAAGATTGAGGGTCTGCCGGAGGGCGTTACATGGCAGTCTGGTTTGGACGGATACTATTGCGAAGTTAAGATCGGCGGTGAGGATTCGGAGAAAGCGGTTCTCTTCCACCAGATCGATTTTGAGGATATAGAGTTCCCGGTAAAATGGGTTGATGCTGACGGAAACGTCGTGGAGTCGCCGACTGAAGATCAAATAAATCACAACGAGGTGTCTCTTCAGACATTGCCGGTAACGTATTCTCTCGTTGTTACGGAGAAAGCGCCGGAGGGCAGTGTGACTTCAGCGGGTTTGGCTCCAGTCTATGAAGGCATTACGTATGATCTGACGCAGTATACACTGGAGATCGAGCTGAAAAACAGCATTGAGGAAAGCGGCGCTGCTCCTGCTGCCAGCGGAGATCCTGCGGACGGTGAAGTTGATGGTATCATCGATGAGATGATTTTTAGATTATATAAAGGTGATACAACAAAAGAACTGGTTGCCGAATGTACGACGGTGCAGACGGTCATTGATGGGAGCCAATGGAAAAAGGATTCAAACTCCGAGGCCAGGGTAACATGGTGGTACATTGATGCTGATGGTAACCTGCGAAATGGCGCGGACTATAATGATGCGCCCTTTGGAGCGCAGAAGCTGATCCGGAGAGAGGAAACACACGCATCGGAAGAGAAGCATAAGATGACTTTCAGTAACAGCTACAACGCTTCCTGCACCTGGGAGCCGGAGGTCCAGAAAACGCTGAACGGCCGCGCGTGGATGGTGAACGACGAGTTCACATTTACGATCGAACGTACTGAAGGTCCGGAAGATGGCGTTACCATGCCAGATCCAGCTTTGGTTACGATTACGAAAGATACTCTGGATTATAAAGCTAAATTTGAGCCCCTTACCTTTACTAAACCGGGCAATTATACGTTTAAGGTCACGGAAAGTCATTCTGCTAGCGGCATCACGAGTGCGGAGCAAGGTGAGTGTACGGTGACAGTGACCATAGTAGATGAAGGAAAAGGGATTCTGAGACCCGAATTTAGTACGAATATCCTTGGTGATACGAGTCAAAGTCCTGTCATTCAGTTTACGAACACTTATGCGGACACCGCTCGTCCGTTTGGACTTTCGCTGCAGAAGACCCTAACGGGACGCGAATGGGAAAGCGGCGATGCGTTTACGTTTACGATCGAGCCGGACGATGCGGCGAAAGCAGCGATTGAGAACAGAACCATCGTGATGCCAGAGGGGCTGGAGAAAGACGAAGACGGGAATTATACGGTTACAATCACGAACCGTGATCCAAAAGGAACGGCTGCCGGTATGTTCGAGAAGTCGCTTGGCAATATCCAGATAACGCAAGGAGCGGAGACTAAGAAGACCTATACATTTACGATCAGGGAGACGGACCTGGAGTCTGATATGAAGTGCGAGTATCCGAATGTGGTACTGACGATTACGGTAGAGCGAAAGACAGCGTTAGGCTCAGGTTTGCCTGCCGGTACGTTGGATGTGACCGCGACCTATGCCTATTTATCATCATCGGGCGACACTTCTGGATCCAGCGATCCCGTCAGCACCCAGCTCACGATCCCGTTTACCAACGTCTACGCACCGTCGGAGGAGGGCTATACGATCACAAAGACGCAGTCCATAAACGGCGAAGAGAGCACGGGTGAAAAACAGTTTGTCAAGGCTGAAGACCAGGTGAAGTACGAGATTACGGTGAAGAATATCGGGACCGGCCTGCTGAGGAATCTGGTGATCACAGATCCTGTGCCCGATGGTCTGATCGTGGATTCAACTTCGATCTCCGATTCCGGCATGATGGATCCGGAGACCGGAGAGGACAGGACGATTACCTGGAAGATTCCGAGTCTGGCGGCAGGTGAGACTGTGACGTGCAGCTTTACGGTAACCGTACCGAACGAGCCGGTAAACGGTGTCTGGAAGAATATTGCATCCGTGAGAGTCGGCGACAACAAGCCGAAAGAATCTACGCCGGTAGAGATTGAAAAACGTGTGGTGTCCAAGGAGGCAAGCGTTAATAACGACAGCGTGAAAGTCGGAGATACGTTTACTTACACGATTCATTGGGCTAACAGCACGGACGGCGAGGCGGATGTGATCATTACGGATACGCTGGAGGATGGGCTGGATTTTGTCAGCGCGAGGTATCAATACGGCAAGAATAAGGATGATGTGCTGGTAGCGACGCCCGGAAACGCTTCGGTGAAGCATGAGGAGCCGGGAAGTAGCCGCAGTCTTGCTCTGGAAGCGCAGAGTAAGGTATTCCGCCAGTCGTCGGCGGCAGACGGAAAAGAGAATGAGCCGTCCGCATCTCCGGAGAGCTCTGAGAATGGCGGGTCGAAATTGCCGCCTGCGACGCCTGGAGATACCGGAGAGCCTGTGTCGCCGCGGCCCGCGACGCCTGGAGATACGGCGGAGCCGGAAAGCACGGAATCGTCCTCCTCCGCTACCCGGACGCTGGGATCCAGGATGGCGAGGCTCAGAGAATATCTGACGAGTGCGCCCGAGGTATTAGAAGAGATCAAGTATGATGAAACTACCAAAACGGTGACTTGGACTTTGCATAAGCGTCCAGAGAGTTCAGAAGGCGACGTCATACTGGAGGTTCGTGTCAACAAGAAAGCCGGTTATCAGATCAAGAATACGGCGCATGTTGTAAATAAAAAAGAGGGTGAGCCGGAAGATCCGGGCGTCGATACGAACGAAGTGGTTACAAAAGTAGTTAAGGAACTTACGATCGAAAAGAGCCAGAAAGTAAACAACGAGCCGCAGCTGTCGGGCGCCTCCGTAGAGTCGGGAGATGTGGTGACATATGAGCTTACGGTTACAAATAATGGCAAAGAGCCTGTGTCCGGCGCGGAAGTCAAGGATACGGTTCCGGACGGCCTGATTCTGCTGAAAGATACGATTAGCGAGGGGGGCATATTAGACAGCGACGGAAAAACGATCGTCTGGACGATCACGGAGCCGTTGGGAGCAAATGAGAGCGTAACGCTGAGTTTCCAGGTAGAAGTGCCGGAAGTGGACGAGAGCCATACCTGGACAAATGTGGCATATGTGAAGACCGGAGACGATCCGGAAGAATGGAAGCCGTCGGATTCCGTAGAGATCACGGAAGAGGTGACGACGCCACCGCCGGTTATCCCGTCCTCCGATGTTTCCGTAACGAAGACCCAGAGCGTGAACGGCGTTCCGGCGGCGGAAGTGAAAGCAGGGGATAGGGTCACATATGAGCTGACGGTAACAAACAGCGGTAAAGGAGACGCCGCGCAGGTCGAGGTCAGGGACACGGTTCCCGCAGGACTGATCCTGGATGAGGCATCGATCACAGAGGGCGGTGTATTGACAGAGGAAAAGAACTCGGCCGGCGAGACGGTCCAGACGATTACCTGGACAGTGAAAGATCTGGCTGCGGGCCAGAGCGTGACCCTCGAGTTTACGGTCAAAGTTCCCGCGGTGACCCGGACGACGACCTGGACGAATGTCGCCGCGATCTCGATTGATGACGACGGCGATCCGGATACGCCTCCGGAAGAGAAAAAGTCCAACGATGTCGTTCTGAAAGAAGAACCGGAGAAAGAGCCGGAAAAAGACCCGGAGAAAGACCGCTCCGAAGTTTCCGTAACGAAGACCCAGAGCGTGAACGGCGTTCCCGCGACGGAACCGGCGGAAGTGAAAGCAGGGGATACGGTCACATATGAACTGACGGTAACAAACAGCGGCAAAGGAACTGCCGCGCAGGTCGAGGTCAGGGACACGGTTCCTGCGGGCCTGATCCTGAATGAAAATTCGATCAAACCGGCCGGCAAATTGACAGAGGAAACGGCGGCCGGCGAGACGGTCCGGACGATTACCTGGACGGTGGAAGACCTGGCGGCGGGCGAGAGCGTGACTTTCACATTTACGGTCGAAGTTCCCGCGGTGACCCGGACGACGGAATGGAGGAATGTCGCCGCGATCTCGATTGACGACGACGGCGATCCGGAAACGCCTCCGGAAGAGAAAAAGTCCAACGAAGTCGTTCTGGAAGAAGAGCTGGAGAAAGAACCGGGAAAAGAGCCGGAGAAAGACCGCTCCGATGTTTCCGTAACAAAGGCCCAGAGCGTGAACGGCGTTCTCGCGACGGAACCGGCGGAAGTGAAAGCAGGGGATACGGTCACATATGAACTGACGGTAACAAACAGCGGCAAAGGAGACGCCGCGCAGGTCGAGGTCAGGGACACGGTTCCCGCAGGACTGATCCTGGATGAGGATTCGATCACAGAGGGCGGCGTACTGACAGAAGAGACGGACGCGGCCGGCGGGACGGTCCGGACAATTACCTGGACGGTGGAAGACCTGGCTGCGAACGAGAGCGTGACCCTCGCGTTTACGGTCGAAGTTCCCACGGTGACCCGGAAACGCCTCCGGAAGAGAAAAAGTCCAACGAGGTCGTTCTGGAGGAGCCGGGACCGGAGCCCGATCAGCCGGGACCGGATGAATCGAGACCGGAACCGTCAGAGTCGGATGAGCCGGACCGGTCTGAACCGGAAACCGACGGTCCGGAGGAATCCGAGCCTGAGACGACCCAGGCGCCGGCAGAGACGACGCCGGAGACGCTGCCGTCGGAGAGCCCGTCGGAATCCGAAAGTCCGTCCGAATCCGAGGGCCCGTCCGAATCGGAGACGGCAGGTCCCGCGGAGGCGGTTCCCTCTCAGCCGGAGTCTTCCGATGAGACGGTTGCGCCGGAAGAGAGTTCCCAGATCCCGCTGGAGCGTGATTATTCGGATCTGCCGACCGTGCTTCCGGATCCCAACGACCCGGAGAGCCCGGAGTATATCACGATCCTGGAAGACGGTGTGCCGAGGAGCTACATGAAAGTCTGGAATCCGGAGACGCAGCAGTACGAGTACATTCCGGAAGAAGAAGTTCCGATGGCGTGGGAGACCCCGAAGACCGGCGACGATCAGGAGATCGGCAGGTGGCTGATGATGGCGGCCTGCGCGCTGGCAGGCATGGGCCTGGCCGGATTTCCGGCGTTCCGCAGGAGGAGAGAGGAAGAATAAAATAGTATAAGCCCCGCTGCGGGGTGTAAAAGCACTCGAAAAGCCGCCGAAGCATAAACTACATTAAGTTTTGCTTTCAGGTGGCTTTTCGATTGAAAACGTATAAAAAACCTCTGCCGGCCCAGGAAGAACGGGAATGTCTGGAGCGTCTGCAGCAGGGCGACCAGGCCGCCAGGGATAAGCTGATAGAACATAATATGCGCCTGGTGGCCCATGTAGTGAAAAAATATCAGGGAACGGGCTACGATATCGAGGACCTGCTTTCCGTGGGGACCATCGGCCTGATCAAAGCGGTCAACACGTTTCATTCTGACCGCGGCAGGCTGGCGACCTACGCGGCGAAATGCGCGGAGAACGAGATCCTGATGCTTTTGCGGGCCAATAAAAAATACGCCCGCGACGTGTCCCTTTACGAGCCCATCGGCGTAGACAAGGACG
>CANQYH010000048.1 GCA_947628025.1 uncultured Lachnospiraceae bacterium
TGGGGATCGCGTCGTCCCCCTCTTTCGGCCTGTCCGGAGCGCCGTCGCCGCTGCCCAGGGCGTCCACCGCGATGGCGTCCCGGCCGCGGCGGTCCATGATGGACGTAAAATCGTATTTCATAACGCCAAACCTCCCGCTGTGATCGATGCTGCTGTTTCCCGCTGTAAAATATTGTAAAAGATCCTCCGCCGATCCGGTCGATCGACCTTTTTCGACCCGATTCTATTGTATTTCACCGGATTTGTTTTGTCAATATTAAGTAAATGAGAGAAAGCGGCGTCCCTGGCATCAGGTCCACGCCGCTTTCCGCCGCCGAATCCTTTCTACGAAACAAACCTCTCCCTATACTCGACGATCAGCCCGGTCTCCGGATCAAAAACGATATCTCCATAAAAACTGATACCGGCGCCCGTATTTCCATAACCGTCTTTATAGCCACGCTGAAATACCTCTTTAAAGGTATGGAAGTCATCCGAAAATACTATCTTCTCCTCGTCACTCTGCAGTCATATGCGCTTTCTTCTCCATTCTGATCGGTCAGCGTCAATGTGAAACTGGTTCCGGGCTCCAACTGGCTTTCTGAGACTACAACAGGCATTTCAATCCTCGCATCTGTGATCTCATAATACGCGCCCCTGTTAAGCACCTGAGAACCATCCCAGACGATCCTCCATGTACAGTTCCTACCATCCCCCTCCCGGAGCACCGTATCCAGCTTTCCATCCGGATACCGCATCGCCGCCTGATAAGGGGCCATGAAAAACTGACCGTATTTTTCCGGAGCAGCTTCCTCAATATTGCTTCGAATCTTCGTGCCGTCCTCATCCAAAACAAGGGTCGTGCCATTTTTCAGACATACGACCGGACTAAAATTCGATTGATAGCTCATGCCGCTGTACGATATCCAATGGGGCTTATCCGTACCTCTGTACAGGTACCAAATAGAGTCCGACGTATCAGGCGCCGGCGTTATCATATAATACCCTTCCCGATTGTGCGGAATATACATTTCATCGGTCTTTGCGTCCGCCAGATCCACATTATCAAACAAACTCGACTGTAATTGCCCGTTACATACATATTCATATTGAGGAATCTTCGTATCTTTATAGTAGGATACCGTCGTGTGCAGAACACAGGCGGGATACTTCGCCG
Organism: uncultured Lachnospiraceae bacterium; assembly: GCA_947628025.1. Classification (GTDB taxonomy): domain Bacteria; phylum Bacillota; class Clostridia; order Lachnospirales; family Lachnospiraceae; genus UBA3402. The sequence goes on from CANQYH010000048.1 coordinate 1,157, forward strand.
TATAAGAATCGCAGAACAGATCCAGACTGGGGCCTCCTATAATAAATTTGATCTGATCACGCAGTTCTTCATCCTCATATCCGCTCCAGACAGCCGGATCGCTCATCCACGACAAAAACGCTTTCATCTTCGGATCCGTTTCATTCCACTCATCGTCCCCAAAGAAAGGGTTCAGGCGCTTCGTTATCGCAAACGCATCTTCCGAAAAATAATCCAGCAGATCCCCTCCGTCCGCGATCTCCGTTCGAATGATTTCTATCGGATCAATCGTTGTTTCCGCGCCGTCGGCTTTTAAGTATATATCGCCGGGCTCCCCGTATCTCCCATCCAGATCCACATAAAACAGACGAAACACAGCGTCAGAATCGCCGGATATCACAGGATCGGGAGCCTGCGGCGTATACTTCACTCGTTTTCCATAATACTCGCTGACGTCCATTTGGGTCATATCGGAGGTGATCACAAACGCATCGGATCCCGCTTCTTTTTCTAAACTGCCGCTGTTATCTGACTTCTCGCCGGATCGGACCGGGGCCGTCGTCTGGACCGGGGCTGTCGTCTGGACCGGGGCCGTCGTTTCCGGCTCCGTTTTCAGCGCCTCCGTTTCCGTTTTTTCAGGGGACGGATCTTTCTGCGCTTCCTGACTGCTCCGGTCAGACGAACAGGAAGCAAGCGCCAAAATAAGGCATACTGACAGCAATACAGATATCCTTTTCCTCATGGTTAAAGGCCTCCTTTCTTTCGCAGGATCCGGTCAACGATCATCTCCTTTGACTCCTTTCTGCGCATTTTACTCGCCACCAGCGCGGTCACCAGCAAAACAGGGAAGACCACACCTTTTAAAGTGAAAGTAAGTGAATACGTTACCACCCCGCCGCGTCCTTCGGATGCCACATGATCACTATACATGATGAATTCGAAGAAAAACAGCAATATAATACAAACCGTCATGACGTCTGACAGCACCGCGGCGACCCGTCCCATCGTTCCCTGGTAAATGATCAGGACGGCGGCAAGCGCTATCGCTAACAGAAACAATGCAGTCAAGATAGTTCCTATCAAAGGCGCCAATTCATCAAAAGCCGCTTCATCTGTCATCCCAAACGTAGCTGATGCCGAGCTGCCATAATAACTGCCGCTAAGTTTAAAAAACGCTTCATTCCGCATAAGCATCGCGATCCCTAAAGAAGCGATATGTACGATCGTCGCCGCCACCCATTTCACAGTCAGGTTACTCTTGGATTTTGACATAGGCTGATGCGCTGCCCCCGCCGTCTGCGGCGCAGGCGCTTCGCCTGCCGCTTTTATAGGACTGCCGCATTTATGACACCATTTGCTTCCCTCCGGTACCTGCGTTCCACACTTTTCACAAAACATATGCTGCCTCCTGTATTTTCTTATTCCGCTTTTTTAAAATTCGAGTCCGTAAAATAAAGCCACCCGTTGCTATAACTTCCATGATTCTTCACCGATATCTTCATGCTGTCCGCGCCGGACGTATCGATCACCAGGCTGATCGGAGCCGTATTCTCCGTTATCCCCTCCTGATGGAATACCACTTCATCATCCAGGTAAACCGTCAGCTCCTGATTCTTCCCGCCGCTCGCTTCCGTAGGAACAAACACCGTCGCCCTAAATTCCGTATATTTTTTATCCAGCGCATAAAGCGCATATCCGTCGTAAGATCCGTCTATTTTGACGCAGCCGTCATACGTATTTCCCAGCCGGTCCTTGACTGTGCCGTCGTCCGTGTACCTATGGAATTCCTCTTTCGCCGCCAAATTTTTTAACGAGACGGGCCTTTTCTCCTCGACATCCTGACGTATTTCCGCCAGCGCTTCATCGCCGGGCATTTCTGCCTCATATTCGTCCAGAATCTGGAACGCCCGGTCCCAGTCGCCCGCGCCCACAACCTCGTCAACGGCTGCGCGTATAAACTCGATCTGCTCCCCGTGGACTTCCTGGCGTATCTCCGCCAATGCTTCGTCTCCGGGCAGGTCCGCCTCATATTCGTCCAGAATCTGGAACACCCGGTCCCAGTCGCCCGTGCCCACGACGTAATCAATGTCCGCCCGCATAGACTCGACCTGTTTTTCATGGATATAATCAAGAACCGCCGTCAGCTCCGCGCTATTCTTGCTCAGCCCATGAGCGACGCCGTCCGCCGCCGCGTCCCTGGCCTCGTCGAATTTTCCCTCGTCCGCAAGCTTCTGCGCTTCGGCGGCGACCGCCTCCGCGTAAGACGTCTCTGTTTTAGTCTTGCCCTCTTCGGCCTGCGCGTTGCCCGGATCCGCTTTCAGCGCTTTCCCATACATTTTAAGCGCGTCCGGATAATTGCCGTCTGAACTATACGCCTCCGCTTTTTTCAGCCATGTTTCCGCCTCTTTCTGAGCGATCTCCGCCAGGCCGTTTACGGCAGCTTCCGCGTCCGGGTCGTATTCCAGCGCCTTTTTGTAATAAAAGGCCCCTCTTGAAAAATTATCCTCCGCGACCTTTTCCTCCGCCCGGGCGACGAAACCATCCACGATCTTTTCCACAGCGCTGGAAACGCCCTGCAGCGCCGTTTCATTGTCCGGATCGATCTCCAGAACCGCGTTGTTTTCCTCAAGAGCCAGCTCGTACGCCTCAAGCTGGACATATTCCTCCGCGGCTTCCAGATATCCGGCGATCTCTTCCATCTGCGCCATTTCTCCCAAAGCCGTTTTTATCGCGTCAGAAACCGCCGCAACTTTAAACTGCTCCAACGTTCCCAACCGCCCAACCGCTTCGTCATACGAGATCGTCCCCGAGGAATACTCCTCTTCCGCTTTTTGTACCGCCGCCGTCAAACTCTCGACCTGCTTCTCTTTCAGAGCATCCGGTTCCATCTCTTCCGAAAAAACCGCATACGCCTCCTCAAAATCCTCTTTCGCCAGCGCCCTGCCGAACCTTGCTTTCGGACTGGTCCATCCCATATACGCGCCGGTTCCCACGCCTGCCGCCAAGAGGACAAGGACGGCGAAAACGATTGCCCGCTTCCCCCATTCCTTTTTCTTCAGCAGCAGCAAAGCCCGCCATGAAGACAGGACCGCCAAAACAGCGCTCCCGATTTCCCGGAGCTTCTCTCCTTTTACCGGCGGCGCGGCAGGCTCTTCGTCCGTCTGCGGCGCTGCTTTTTTCCCGGCGTCCTCCGGCGGCTCTTCGCCTATTTTATTGCCGCAGAAATTGCAGAAAACCGCGTCCTCGGGTATCTGCGCCCCACATTTTTCGCAAATCATAATTTTCCTCCTGTAGATTTCAAGTTCCTATCCTTTTACGTCCGGTCAGATATTCCCTGTAATAGAGCCGCCAGATCTCCGGCTCCTGCAGAGACATCGCGATCCCCTCCGCATAGACGCCAAGATCGTCCAGCTGTCCAAATTCCTCCTTAGAAACCGCCCGATCCCAGCCGAGGATTCCGGCGGCGGACAGGGTCCGCTCTAACATACCGGCATTTTTAAAGCCGATCGCCGTTGAAATGAAATACAGTTTTCTCTCCCTGCGGGAACCGGTATCGTTCACTCCGAGAAAAGCCGGTTCGTAACCGTGACCGCAGACCGTGCGGATCCTGTCCTCCCGTCCGCTTCCCAATGTGCGCAAAAGAACGTTTTCCTTATCAAGAAAACGATAGTATTTGAGCCCATTCCATCCGCCGCGGCCGTCAAATTCCGCGCCGATCTGCATCAAACCGCAGGAACCGCCCGGCCGGGCCCGCAGTTCCTCTTTTAAACGCTCCCTGTAACCGTCCCCGTTTTCAAGATGTCTGAAAAACGCAGCCAAAACCTCGTCCGTCTCTGAATCGGACATGCCGCCCGGCAGCCTGAACACGATCCGGTACAACGGAAATGGGCGCGATCCATTACAGGAAACGTCGCACAGCGCGATCCCCCTGATCCTTAAAAGATCCGCAAACACGGACTCCAGCAAAAAACGATAGGGTTCCGCACGGCGGAGCTCCTCCAAAAGAGCGCCGCAGTTTTTGCGGTAGACCCGCTTTTCGATCAGCCTGTCGCCGGACAGGATCAAACCGATATATTCGAGACTGCCGTCGCCGGATCTGCCATATTTTTCAACCGCATCCCTGCAAAAATCCGCCGCGCTCATCTCGTCAGGGTAAAGTCTGAAAGGATCAGATATATGCTTCCGTCTCCGTCTATTTCGCTGCAATAAATTTTTAACGTATTAAACAGCTTGACGTCGATGCTGATGGTTTCGCCGTAAGAGCTCTCCGTAAAGCGGCCGCTGTACAGTTCCGTTCCGTCGCCCTCGATCTTGACTACGGCCGTCTGCGAGCCCGAATTGCTGTCTACCGCGATGACGCCGGAAAGGTTCGTATACCGTCTTCCGAGCTTAAACTCCACGCTTCCCAGGGAATCCGAACTCCAGCCGTCGCCAGCCGTGGCCGCCAGTTCGTACGCGTTTTCTCCAATGTAAACTTTTTTATGTACGTCCGTCCGTTCTTCATCCAGCGGCACCCGCTCAAATTTATAACTGCTGATCTGTTCGAGATCCTCCAGATAAACCGGTTTTTCATTTTTCAGTCTGGCGATGGTCTCGTCAAATTCAGGAGCCTCCACCTCGCCTTTGGCTTTTTCCAGCACATCCGCCGCCGTCAGGTACTGGCCTTTTTCCCGGTATTCCTCCGCTTCCTCCAGTTTTTGCGTCACATAATCGCGGACGTAACCGTCGTATGCCTCGCTGATCTCCGTATCCCCGGCGTCATAAGTTTCCTTATAAGTATCCAAAGCCGCAAGCGCCTCCGTGTACTCTTCCCCGTCGGCCAGCGCGGCGGCCGTCGCAAGCGCCTCCTGCTTGTGCAGGGCCAGTATCTCTTCCTCAAACACGGACGTATCCTCGATGGAATGCCCCGCCGATTTCAGATAGGAGTACGCGCTCTCATAGTTTCCCTCGTCCGCATAACCGCGCGCGGTTTCCAGCGCAGCGTCGATATACTTTTGCTCCGCCGCCTTTGCCCGCCGGACCGCAGACGCATAATTGCAGTCAAGCTCCGATACCTGCCGGAAACAGGATATGGCCTCGAGATATTCGCCGCCGTCCAGTGCCTCATTGCCCGCCGCGTACATCTCCCTGGAATCCTTTACCGTCTGGATCCGCGAATAAGCGACGATTTCGTCCCCTGACAGTTCGTCCATATTCATCTGATCGATGGTCTCATAAATCTCCATGGCCTGTTCCAGTTCCATCGTCCCGGCGCCAAAACCGGCCGCCGCCTGTTCCAGCCTCTCGCGCATGGCGTCCGCGAGTTTTTCTTTTTCCTCCTCGCTGACATTCTTCCAGCCGGAATAAACTTCCAGCGCTTTCTCATAATCTGCATTGTCCATATAATCGGTGATCTTCTCCACCTTGCTGCCGCAGCCGGTAATGCCTATACACGTAACCGCCACCGCGGACGCTACAGCCGCGTTTTTTATGTATTCGTCAATTCTCTTTTGCACTTTCACGATTCCTTTCCCAACGCTCTCTGTCTCGGCGTTATAAGCCGCACAGGGACTGCATGTCTGCCGAACGTCCCTATTCTCCCAGTTTTTCCGTCCTGAACGAACCATCTTTCTTTCAAGGGAAAGACGCCGAAGTACAGCAAAAATACATTCGACGTCTTTCCCTGCCGCAGCCGGATGTCTTACATCCTCCGCAAAGCATGTTCATCTGCAGCGGCATATTTTTTTCTGAAAATGGAACGTACTTTCTCATGAATCATACACGGATACCGGAAGGTACAGAGTTTCACCGCAGCCGAGCCGCGAGTCCCGGATATAAATGTAAAAACGGAACACGGCCCGGCCAGCATGAAGTTGATCCGTCATGTATCTTTATCGAACAGTCTTATTTGACCAGGTATATATCTGCCAGGCCATAACAGCCGGTATTTCCTGCCTGATCTTTCCAAGCCGCAATCTTCACCGACTGCGTATTATAGATCGGAATACTGATTTTCTCAACAGGCATCTCTCCATACAGATCAAAGCCATCCGCCAGTTCATAGGTGCCGTCGCTCGACATATAATAAACTTCCAGACGCACCCGACTGCCATCTGCATTATCCACATGGCCTAACGTAAATTCCAGGGAAGAATAGTTTTCATCACATTCAATATATATTCCGCAATCACTATAATTACGGCAATTCATCACAAGCCCATTCTTATACGTTTTTCCTCTCATCGAAAACGTGCCACTTTCTCCTCCATTATAGACGGCGAATCTCCAACCATCATGCATATAGCCGTCCGTGCACACATTTAGCCTTTCCAGCGTCGGATCCCCGTAGCTCAGTTTTCCTCCCGACACGGACAGTTCCTCCGGCAGGAACAGATTCAGCAGTTCTTCCCGGTAATACGTATGTCCGTCGATCTTCGCCACGTAATCCTTCAGCGTCGTGTCGAGCTCCTCTCCCTCGATCAGCAGATCCGGCGTGCTGAACTGAACCGTATTGGCCGGTTTGCTGTCCTGAGACGATTTACCGGCATCCGCAGCCTGCGCGTACAGCTGGCCGATGAAAGACGCCGCGTCGTCCACGGAAATCTTGTCCTGGACCCAGACGCCGGACTGATCCGTAAAGTACCATTTCCCGTCGGACGGATCCTGGAACCACCCTTTCTTCATCAGGCCGTCCCCGCCCATATAGTACCACTTGCCGTCGGTGTCCTGGAGCCAGGAGGAGACCATGTAGGTCCCGTCGTCCTTGACATACTTCCAGTCGTTCGCGCCCGCCATCTCCCAGCGAGCCGCCATCGCGCTCATCGTGCAGCCGCAGGAAATCGCCGCCGCCATTGCCACTACCGCCATTTTCTTTCCTCTCATACAATACTCCTTTCTCTGGCAGGAGCTCTCCGCCCCGCCATTCCATGTGATTTTGGAAATCAAAAAGCAGGGTGCTCCGCTTTACACTTCACACCCTGCCGTAATATTCTAACGTCAAACAGCAGTCCAACACAAAATAAACTCCCAGCCCTATTTACGTCTTGCACAAACGCCAAACATGACGTATAATAAAAGGGCATAGCAGTGGATTCGCCATGGTGAAGAGTGTTCGCCAAAACACTTTTCACACCTGTGTGCGTGCATCACCACGCACACAGGTGCTATGCTTTTTGATTTCTATTCCTTATCTTACCATATGCGGGATGATTATTCAATCATTTATTCCAATTTTTTAGGTCAAACTTATATATTTTAATTCCTTAAAATGATCTCGTTTATTCTCCGGGGCGCGGCATACGATCCTGCGCGGATGAATTGTCCGTTCAGCATACAGAGCAGAACGGTTTTTTTCGCGTAACATAAAAGTCAACAAATCGGTCATGCGTATCTTGACAAAATGGCGGCCAGCTTGTACAATATAACAAGTGTGACGTATCTTATGGTCGATGCAGGGAGGAATAGAGTGGAATTTACAAGCTCAATTCTTTTAAACAGATTCTTCACTCGAAATACTTTCAAACAGTTATTAAGTGAAAATGAAAATTCTGCTTATTCAGCCGTCATTCGCCGATATATTGCGGATGATACATCTATGACCAACGGCGAATGTATCAGCGAAATATATCATTATCTAAAAACCAATTATCAAAATGAGTATTATTATAAAAATACTCTGCTGAACAAACTTTTACTTGGCGTTCATAATCCGCGGACTACAACCGCATTAACAGAAGTTCCTGTTGGAAGTTCCAAAGCAGATTTTATCTTAATAAATGGAAAAGCTGTCGTCTATGAGATTAAAACCGCTTTAGATAATCTTGATAGATTGAATGGTCAAATTAAAGATTACTACAGAGCATTTTCAAGAGTAGTTGTCGTAACATCTGAAGAAAAATACGATGAAATCAGCCGAAAACTACACGATTCTCCTGCCGGGATCTGCTTGCTGACCAAAAAAGGAACTTTGAGTACTCGAAAGGAACCCGTCGAGTATTGTGATGATCTCTCCAATTCTGTAATGTTTAAAATACTGCGCAAAAAGGAATATGAGCATATTTTATTAAAGCTTTTTGGCTTATTGCCGGATGTATCGCAATTTGAGTACTATAGAGCATGTAAAATCTTATTTGAATCCTTGTCAACAGACGTTGCCTATGATTTGTTTCTCCAAGCGCTGAAACTTCGAACGAAGATTGATATTGCCGAATATTCAAAGGTTCCATATGAATTGAAATTTTTGGTGTACTTTTCGGATTTTAGCAAAAGTGATTATACTAAATTAGGCCGCTTTTTATGTTCTTAGGGAGGTTATTATGTATTTTCCGATTTTGCGTGGACGTCAGTTTGAACTTCTGGCTCTTCGTGAGTGTATTGATCAAAATATTTTAAGCGATCAAGTTATCCCTGTTTTGGAACCGGTAAAAGTTTCAACCACATTTGCAAAAACAGTAGATACTTTCTGCAAGGCCGGCAAGTCTATTGCCATTATTCGGAATCCGCAAGTGGGTTCATGGCTCAAGGATTGGAATAAGGAAAACAATGCCGGTATCCGAACACAGATCAACGATCAGTTTAATCATACCAATGTTATTTCTTCTTTTTATGTTACTTCTAAATTAGATTCAAATATAAAACTTGCCGCCCAAAATGAGATGCCTATAGAATCTTTACTCCTGCTTTGCACCAGCCCTGATCATATAAACTTTTATGAAGAAATAATTGGCGATAATATTCCTCTCTATAATCTTATCCCTGATAAAAGCGATTTTAGAAGAAGAATTCGGCCTAATCGAGTCCTATGTGAGGACCATTTCCCAAAACAAACGAGAAACATTGATTATTCGGAGATTAAAACGGAATTTTTCTCTTCTGATCATCTATATTATGCCGATGATGGATATAAAGGTTTTTCAGACTACTCCGTAGTGGGTGGAGAATATAGCGAAACAGGTTTTGCTCCATATGCCGTAGCAATTCATATTGTGTACTTTGATGAGAAAAAGGTTTTACGTATTGCCCACTTTGTTTCCGATTCCAATGACGATATTTCTGACCCTGCAAGGAAATTTGCTGAAGCTGTGGAGAAACTTGTCGAATGGAACAAAACCATGAGATTGGATACAGCAGGTATCCGGGAGTTCGAAGCGGCGTACCGGAACCAAACATATCCCGGATTGGGTGTTGTAAAGAAATATTCGATCATGCACCATCTTGAATTGATGAGTAAGTACTTAGATGGGGTAGAAAAATGATATTTTGTGAGTATTGTTTTAGAGATAAAGAACTAGCGTCTATCATAAGCAGCGTATCTGCTGCCAATATTGGGGAATGTCCTGTATGTCACCATCGAAATGCGCATCTGTATGATACGAGGTTTCAAAGCGATTTAACGCCTTATTTCGAAGAACTACTTAATATCTACACTCCATCTACAATGCTTCCCGATACTTATCCAAGAGCCGAAACCCGGTCTTTGATCGATGACCTCAAAGAGCGCTGGAATATTTTCTCGGATATTTCACGTATACATATTTACGAAATACTGAGAGCGGTTTGTGAGGAATTATATGAGAATTCTCCGGAACTGTTTGATGGTATGATAGGTATTTCCGAACTATATGATAATGAATACTTAAAAGATCATGCCTTGCTAAAAAATAATGATTGGGATGCCTTTGTCGCAGAAATCAAGACAAAAAACAGGTTTCATTCAAAACTGATCAACTTTCATATTTTAAAGAAATACTGCTCATTTATCAGGAAAACATACAAAGCAGGAAGCTTGTTTTATCGAGCAAGAATATCTGACCAGACAGGATATCCGACAAGTGAAATGTCAGCGCCCCCAGCCGGAAAGAGTTCAGAAGGAAGAGCTAACGCCCGAGGTATTACGTGCCTTTATTTAGCCAGTGATACCGATACTACTTTGCATGAGGTCCGCGCAGGCGTATTTGATTATGTAAGCGTTGGTACATTTCGATTAAAGAAAGACATTACGGTGGTTGATCTTCGCGCTATTACAGATATCAGTCCATTTATCGAGGGACTGGAATATTTGGATCACGCAATAAACAAACAACATCTTGAAAAAATTAACACTGAGATGAGCAAAGCCCTGCGCAGGAGTGACAGCACATTAGATTATGTGCCCACGCAGTATATTGTTGATTTTATCAAAAGCATTGATCATAATGGCATACAGGAATACGATGGCATTGAGTACAATAGCACAACGAATCCAGGGGGATATAATCTTGCCATCTTCAATCCTGATTTATTTGAATGTATCGCAGTTGATGTGTATGATATAGAGAAATTACAGTATACTTCAAGAAAGATCGTATAGATCTTCCTCTCTCCGGATCTCCACGGCCAGATTCAGGCCGCCGATCCGCAGGACGTCGCCGGCGCGTATCTGCGTTTCTTCGGTTACCGGCTGTCCGTTTAAATACGTCCCGTTCGTGGAACCCAGATCCGAGACCATGGCACGTCCGTCTTTCAGGCATACCATACAGTGCCTGCGGGACACGGCCTTTGCTCCGGACAGTACGATCTGGCAGTTTTCTTTCCGGCTCCTCCCGATCAGGACCGGTTCCTCCTCCGACAGGGCCGCCTGGTATGTTCGGTCCTCGCAGTCCGGATCCGTCAGAATAAACGTATTCTTTCCTGATAAAAGCTCGCCGGAAAATGCTTCTTCCTCGGTTTCCGACGACAGAACGCAGGAGTATACCGTCTCGCCGTCCTCTTCCTCCCTCTGTACCGTGCGTTCGGATTCGTCTCTTCCCTCCGTCCGCTCATCCGGATCCTCCTGCTGGCCTTTTCGGATACCGCCCAGCAGGCCCGGCTTTCTTCCCTCTGCCGAACGCCCCGCCACCGCGTCGCCGAACAGGGAGAACGGACCCTGCCGGCGGCAGTTTTCGAGATTGGCGGCCGTATACAGTTTAGAAAAGCACTCTTCTTCCGACTCGTACTGGTACCACAATACCGCCTGCACACGATTATTGCGCAGCGCCATGCCTCCTTCGAGGCTCACATTTTCCAGATAGATCAGCAGGCGGTTTTTGATGCCCACGTCCCTCGACCGGTTCAATTCGTCCTTACAATTATCGGAGGCCAGATAATTTTTGCTGAGAAACGCCAGAAAATAATAACAGCCGCAAAGACTGGTATCGATATAATCGGCCCACTCCATCCCGGGAGTGATGCCCTCGTCATACCATATATAGTAATTATCCTCCTGCATCCGGGCGATGATCGGCCACACCCGATCGCTGTCCTTATGCGCATAGCTGACAAATATGTATGGTTTATTTCCTTTATAAGGGATAGGCCTGTTCATGTGTCGACTTCTTTCCGGATGATCCTGTCATTTTTTCTGAAAGAATTGTATCAAAATCCAGCCGGATTGTAAATACTAAAGTTTGTTTCTCATGCCCCCAGAAGCGCCGCCAGCACGCCGCGGACGCTTTTTTCCTCCACATGCAGCGTCAGCTCCGGCTCGTGGATGTGCTCCAGATAATGCGCGTCGGAATCGCTGATGATCCTGCAGGTCTCCAGATACGGATTGTCTTTTTTCAGGCTGTGGAGTTTCCGCAGGTCCTTGACTTCCGCCGTCGTAAACTGGCTGTCCGGCGGGATAAAGCCCAGGTTCGCGATCAGGCTGTTGGCCGATTTGTCCACATGGGCCGGAAACATCACGCCGCCGTAACTGCGCACCAGCGGCCACAGCTCGTCGAACGAGATCGTCGTCGCGTTGATCAGCAGGTTCGGCTCCGTCCCGCAGACCTGATCCTGGGTATCGTAGATCTGCTGTTTCCCGAAGATCGCCTCGTTGTTCGGAAATGGGATCAGCCTTTTGTAAACATAGGAATCAAAGTCCAGCGCCGCCTCCAGCGTTTCGAACAGGCAGACCGCGTGGACCTCCTCCGAGGTGTTGATCTCCATGCCGGGGATCGCCAAAAGCCCATACTCCGCGGCCGCCGCCAGAAGCGCCGGACAGTTGCGGCAGGTATTGTGATCCGTCAGCGCGATCACATCCAGTCCTTTCAGCATCGCCATGCCCGCGATATTGGCGGGTGTCATGTCGTCGTCTCCGCATGGGGAAAGGCAGGAATGGATGTGCAGGTCATAATATAGCTCAGCCATGGAGCTCCTGATAAACCGCCAGGGCCGCGTCAAAGATCGGACGGTCCGTCGTCAGCACTGTCACGCCCTGCTCCTTCGCTCTGGCCCGCGCCACCTCGTCCAGGGCCGCACCCTCCGCGATGATCACGCAGGCCACATCCGCCAGCGTCGCCACCGCGATCGTGTTTACATTGCCCATCACCGTCACCCATGCGCTGTCTGCCGGCGCTTTTCCCATGGCAATGCTCAATAGATCACAGCAGAATACTCCCGTGATTTCCCGTTCCGTCTCGTCGCCGGAGTTCACCGTGTGGAATAACTGCCGGTCGATCAACTGCTGTACTGTCAAAATTGATCTCCTCCTTTTCGCGGCGCGCCGTCCCGCCCGCGGGAAATACGGCGCTTTCCGCCTGCCGCGTCTCTCTGAGCCGCTTATTTATTCTCCGGATCCTTGACCTTGTCGTCCAAAAACGCCATCTCCTCCGCGATCCGCTGGATGTAATCCTTCACCACCGGCATCACCTCGCGGCCGCTTCTGGTCCCGTCGGCCATATCGCCCGCCAGGACCGATACCTCCTGCGACAATTTATGCAGATTCTCCCGCAGGTAATAGATGCAGTCCCGCTCGCTGGCCTCGCCGCGGACGATGTCCTCCGCCAGTGCCTTGCAGGTCGGCGCGCCGCAGGAACCGCAGTCCAGTCCCGGCAGCCTCTTGCAGAGACGCTCCACCTGCTCCAGGCGGAAGAAGCTCTCCATCACATTGTTGCCCAGGCGGAACACCGGCTCGAACTGGATGTCGGTGGTCCAGGGCACGTACTCTTTCGCGGAATCGTCCATGTGGCGCCTGGCCACCGGCATGTATTTGCGCAGGCGTTTCAGCTTCACCTCCGCCACGTAGGGGTTCTCCACCGTCAGCACGCCGCCGATGCAGCCGCCGTTGCAGGCGTTCAGCTCCACAAACTCCAGGTTCGTAAATTTCTGGTCCTCCAGATCCTCCAGCACCCGGATCACATTTTCGATCCCGTCCGCCGCCAGATAACTCTCGGTGAAAAGCCCGCTGGCCTCTCCGCCGCTGCTGCCCCAGCTGATGCCGATCTTGCCGGAGGTGCTGATCTCGTCGGCTTCTCCTCCGACCGCTTTCATATAAGTCAGCAGATGCGGGTACACATCCTTGATCGCCAGGACCTTATCCACCTGGCTCTTCTCCGTCCCCAGCGGCGACTGCACATAGGTCACTTTCGACGGGCACGGAGAGATAAAGATGATCCCGATCTTTTCCCGGGGGAGCCCCGTATCCCGCATGGCTTTCTCCACGGCCATGCAGGCCGCCACCTCGATGGGCGGATTGATCGGCAGCAGATGATCGATCAGGTTCGGGAACCGCACCCGGATCAGCCGTACCACCGACGGGCAGGCCGTGCTGATCAGCGGCAGGTCCCCCGGATGCTGCCGGATATAGGCCCTGGTCGCCTCCGAGACGATCTCCGCCCC
>CANQYH010000049.1 GCA_947628025.1 uncultured Lachnospiraceae bacterium
ACCGAGATCGGTTCCACCATCTACGCCAACAAGCCCGGCGACGGTTCCGCCCGCGAGCAGGCGGCGTCCTGCCAGAGAGTCATCGGCGCCCTGGCCAATATCACCCAGGACTACGCGACCAAGCGGTACCGTTCCAACGTGATGAACTGGGGTATGCTGCCGTTCCATCTGAAAGGCGAGCCCACGATGTTCGAGGTCGACGACTACATCTACGTGCCGGGTATCCGCCAGGCTCTGACCGACGACCGGCTCGACGACATCACGGCTTATGTGATCAAAGATGGCAAGGCCGTTCCGGTCAGCCTGTACTGCAAGGAAATGACCGAGAACGAGCGGGATATCGTCAAGGCCGGCTGCCTGATCAATTTCAATCGCAACCGGAAAAAACAGTGATCCGGCGGCGGACGAAACAGACATGACATCCTACCTCCATAGAACATGATAAGGCCGGCGGCCGGGACGCGCATGAGAGGCGTTCCGGCCGCCGGCCTTTTATCGCGGGAAATTGCCGCTACGGTTGATCCGATTGAATTTGCGGAAACGGGGAGCAGCGGCGCGTCAGGGAGCGTCCTGTCTCCCAGCGCCTGCTTCTTTCATTTTCCGGTTGCATTCGCGCACCGTTTCCGCGTCCAGTTTACAGACTTTTCGGTCGTAGGTGTAGATCCCGTTGGTCTCGCCCTCGATGTCGGTCAGCTGCGTGTAGATTGCGGCGCTCAATCCCTCCCGCACCGAGGGGAGGACCGTCTCTTCGATCAGCCGCCGGAACGCGCCGGTCAGCGCCTGGGGATCGGAGTATTTCTGGTAGCCGTATTCTTCAATGTTGACGCAGTGGTCCGGGATCGAATAGGAGTAGCCGCCGTATTCGGTCAGAGCCATGGCCCGTTTCCCGTCCGGTTTAAAATCGTACCGGAAGAAATAATAGTGAATGCTCTGGAAATCCCCGCCTTTCTGGTCGAACCAGCCGCTGGCATGGTCGACGAGGCGCGAGGGGTCCATTTTTTTGATACCCGCGCAGATCTTCAGCGTATCGAACTGGCCCCAGCCCTCGTTGAACGGGACCCAGACGACGATGCAGGGGTGCGCGCCCAGGCAGCGGACCGTATCCTGCGCCTCGGCCACAAATTCCCGGCGGCCCTCCCGGTCGCGGCGGGAGAGAAGACTGCGCCACCGGTCGCTCACGAGTATGTGGACGCGGTTCAGGGCCGTGGCCAGGTAGGTGACGAACCAGTCCTTGTACGAGCTGCCGCCGTTGACCATATCCTGCCAGACCAGCATCCCCAGACGGTCGCAGTGATAGTAAAAACGGTCCGGTTCCAGCTTGGCGTGCTTGCGGAGCATATTGAAGCCCAGGCGTTTGGCGGAAAGGATGTCGGCGGTCAGGGCCTCGTCGGAGGGCGGCGTGTAAAGGCTTTCGGGATAATATCCCTGGTCCAGCAGGCCGGTCTGAAAGTAGGGGCGGTTATTGAGGAAGAGCCGCGGGACGCCGTCCGCATCCTTTTGCACGTCGCATTTGCGCATGGCGAAATAGCTTTGGACAGAATCGTCCTCCGTTTCGAAGATCACCGCGTAGAGATACGGCGTTTCCGGGCTCCAGGCACGAAGATCCGGCAGGGAGACGGAGAAAGCGCGGTTGGTCGCGGCCTCGCCGGTAAGGAGCGGGCGAGGATGAGGGGGTTCCTGCGAATCATACAGGGCGGCTTCGTATACCGTATAGCGGACCGGCGTTTCCCGGGCGGAAAGCAGTTTGATCCGGATCCGCGCGCGGTCGTAATCCGGCAGGTACGCGACGCGCCGGATATGATTTTCCGGCACGGCCTCCATCCATACGGTCTGCCAGATCCCGCTCTGGGCGGTATAATACATGCCGGAGGGCTGCAGCTTCTGCTTGCCGCGGCTGTGGTAGGAAGTATCGGTCCGGTCGACGACCCGGACGGTCAGAGCGTTGCCGCAGGAGCGCAGGACGCCGTCCGCGCCCGCTTCCTGCGGCCGGTTCAGCGCGTCCGTGAGGTCGCAGCTGAACGGCAGATAGCCGCCATGGTGCTCGCCTATGTATGTTCCGTTCAGATAGACCCAGGCGTGCTGGTCGACGGCGCCGAAATGCAGGAGCAGGCGGCGGCCTTTTTCCAATGTGACCGGCGGCAGCGTCCGCCGGTACCAGAGGACGTCGCCGGGCAGGATCTTCCTCTGCACTCCGGAAAGCGCGGTTTCCGGGGAGAATGGAACCAGGATCC
Source organism: uncultured Lachnospiraceae bacterium (assembly GCA_947628025.1). GTDB lineage: Bacteria > Bacillota > Clostridia > Lachnospirales > Lachnospiraceae > UBA3402. The sequence continues at coordinate 2,232 of CANQYH010000049.1, forward strand.
GGCCGTCGTAGGAGGCCGGTTCTTCGCGGCCGGAGGTGACGGCGTAATTCCACAGGCCGTTCAGGTTCTGCCAGGAATCCCGTCTCAGCATGGGGCGGGGATATTCCCGGAGAACGGAATCCGGATCGGTCCGTTCGGAAAATCGGGTATAGAGCTGTTTCATTTCTGTATTCTTCAAAGAGACTCCTTTCCTGGCATTGCCGGGGGCGGGCGGCGCTGAAACAATCTGTGAAATCATAAAACAACAGCCGTAAATTCGGCTTATTTTGCCGGAATAAATAAAATCGTGCCGAAATACAGCGCGGCGCCGTCGAATTTTCGCTGAGATTATCTTACTATAATTCAGAAGGAAACGCAAGAAAAAGAGGAAAATATCTTGTATTTCCGCGGGAATATGTTATACTTAATAGCGCGCCGGGACCTGACGCGATCGTGTATGCGGCGCAGTGTCAGGATAGACGGCGCGGGAAACGATGACAATTTCATAGGACGCAGAGTAGATCTGTGCGCGTGAAGTGCCTGTCGGACGGGGAGTTGCCGGCGGGACGAAGGAAGCGGCTGCAGCAGGGGGATACCGATGCAGGTATCTCCAAGGGTACGCAGCCGGGGCCGCATCCGCGGTGCATGGGTCGCATCCCGCTGCAATGGAAGATAGGATTATCTCCTGTTGTGGTAAGAGGTCTGCAAAGGAGGTAATTTTTTATGAAGAAATTAGCAACTTTGTTCCAGGAATCTTACAGAGAGTTCTACGAGTACGGGCCGGATCAAAAGACGGTGAAGGGCGTGCGCGTAAAGACGGTCACGATCCTCGGTATGTTCGGGGCCATCTCGATCATTCTCGGAGCACTGACGCTGGCGATCGGCGATTATATCAAGATCGGTTTTTCCTCGATCGCCAATCAGTTTGTCTACTATCTGTTCGGACCGACGATAGGAGGATTGTTCGGGGGCGCGCTGGATATACTGAAGTATATCGTCAAGCCGACGGGAGCGTTCTTCCCCGGCTGGACGGTCAGCGCGATGGCCGCGGGCGTGCTGTACGGATGTTTCCTGTATAAGCGGCCGCTGAGCTTTCGGCGGGTGCTGGCCGCCGAGCTGACGGTCTCGGTGGTCTGCAACATGCTTCTGGGGACGCTGTGGCTGACCGTTATGTACCAGAAAGGGTTCTGGGCGCTTCTGCCCATGCGTGTGCTGAAGAACCTGATCATGTGGCCGGTCAATTCGGTGCTGTTTTATTCGCTGGCTTGGGTCATGGAGCACGGCGGCGTGTTCAGGATGATCCGTAGGACGGCGTAAGGAGGCATCCGGGGCCGGGCAGTTGGACTGGGAAAGGATCCTGATGGTTTGGACAGGCCGGCGGGAAGCGCGGCGGAGCCGGACGGGATATTGTATAAGGAGGAGAAGAAAATGGCGGAGACAAGCGAAAATTGTACCCATAACTGTAATACCTGCGGGGCCAACTGCAGCAGCAGGACCCAGGAGCAGACCAGCTTCTTAGAGGAGCTGCATCCGGCCAGCAGCGTGAAGAAAGTCATCGGCGTCGTCAGCGGAAAGGGCGGCGTGGGCAAGTCCCTGGTCACGTCCCTGCTGGCGGTGAAGATGAACGCCAAGGGTTACCGGACGGCGATCCTGGATGCGGACATTACGGGGCCGTCGATCCCCAAAGCCTTTGGCATCGACGGAGGCCTGTCTGTGGCGGAGTTTGACGGGACGGGGCTGATGGTACCGGCGACGACGAGCACCGGGATCCAGATCATTTCCTCGAACCTGCTGCTGGCCCACGAGACGGATCCGGTCATCTGGCGCGGGCCTGTGATCGCGGGCGTGGTGAAGCAGTTCTGGAACGAGACGTATTGGGAAGATATCGATTACATGTTTGTGGATATGCCTCCGGGGACCGGCGACGTGCCGCTGACCGTGTTCCAGTCGATCCCTGTAAATGGGATCGTGGTCGTGACCTCTCCGCAGGAGCTGGTGTCGATGATCGTAGCCAAGGCCGTCAATATGGCCCGGAAGATGGATATACCGATCCTGGGCATCGTGGAAAATATGAGCTATATCGAATGTCCCGACTGCGGGAAGAAGCTGGCGGTCTTTGGAGAGAGCCATATTGACGAGGTGGCCGAAGAGTACGGCGTGCCGGTGCTGGCCAGGATCCCGATCGAACCGGCGACGGCCCGCGCGGTGGACGAGGGGACCGTGGAATACGTGGAAGCGCCCTGGCTGGACGAGGCAGCCGCAAAGCTGGCGGAATAAAAACTCTATGCGGTCTGGAGCGGGGACAGAGATGTCACGGACGAGGCGGCCGCGAAGCTGGCGGAGTAAAAAGCGGCTGGCAGGGCGCGGGAGAGTCCGGCGGATCAAAAAAGCCTGAGGCATCTGCAGATGCGCCAGGCCGTGCAGCCGGTAAGATCGTACCGGTCAATAGATGTAATAGGACAGGCTTTCGGCAGTGCGGAAGCCTGTTTTTTTATACAGGTTCCGGGCAATGTAATTCAGCCCCGACACCTGGACGGAGACAGGGAGCCCGGACTCCGCCGTCAGCGCCAGCATACCGCGGAGAAAATCCTTGCCGTGTCCCTGGCTCTGATACGCCTGCGCGATCTGGAACGCGAAAAGGTAGATCTCGGAAGCAGAGGGCAGGAGCGCGCAGGTACCGATAACCTGCCCGTCCAGCCGGGCCGAGAACAGCCGCGCCCCCTCCGCTCCGGGAGCGTTAGTTTCTTCCGTGATCTGCACAGACGCTTTATAGTGACGGTCCGCGGCCTGCGGGGCCCGCACCATCTTGTATTCGGAGTACCAGTATTCCACTTCGAGCTTTTCCAGCACAGCCCTGGCGGCGGGAGAGTGTTCGTCGGTCAGAAAACAGAAATCGACCGTACAGCCGTTTTCCTGTTCGTAGGCGTCTGCCAGGCCGAGGGCGGCGTCCAGCATACGGGAAAAGCAGCCGCGGCGGCGCATGGAGGGCCGGACGAACGCCGTAAATTCGCAGGTGACGGCGTCCGCTTCGTCCTGCGGCGTAAAGAGCAGGAAACTGAATCCTGCCAGACGGGAAGAGCTGCTTTCGCCATCGGAAATATCGTTCAGCTCGGATGGTTCCCCGTACAGCAAAAGGTAATCCAGCCCGTCCTCCAGCGGGGCGGACAGTGTGACCGGCTCGGCCTCTTTGCAGGCTTCCGTAAGGGCAAGGATCTCTTTTTTCTGCGGTTCGCTTAAAACAGCGGTATGGATCAGCTTCACGGCTCGTTCTCCTTTCGTGGGCGGCTCGTCTGTTCGCCGTCCGAAATACGCAACGGGACGGGCGTAAGAGTTTTTGTAATCATACCACAAAAACGCCCGTCCGTCCAATCTATTTTACGAGGCGGAAGCCGACGCCCCAAACGGTCTCGATGTATTCGGAGTCGGTGATGGCTTTCAGTTTTTTGCGGATGTTGCTGATATGTACGTTGATGGTCTTATCCTCGCCGAGATAGACGTCTTTCCAGGCCGACTCGTAGAACGTCTGCTTGGAAAATACGCGGCCCGGCGGATACTGGAGCATGAGCTGCAGGATCAGGAATTCCTGACGGGTCAGCGTCACTTTTTTTCCGTTGACGCGGACGGAGAGGTTCCGGTTATCCAGGATCAGGTCCCGGTAACGGAGGATATTGGCGTCGGCATGGCTGTCGCTTTGCCGCCGCCGCATCTGAACGGAAACTCTGGTCACCAGCTCCAGCATTTCGAACGGTTTGGTCAGATAATCGTCCGCGCCGGCGTTCAGCAGGCGGATCTTATAATCCAGCTGGGCGGACTGGGAGATCACGACGACAGGCATGGAATGTGCGGAGCGGATCGAGGAGAGCAGCCCGCTCCCATCCCCGTCCGGCAGGTCCGAATCCAGGACGGCCAGCGAAAAATCGCTGTCTTCCATCAGCTTCAGGGCTTCGGACGCGGAGAATGTCTGCGCGCACGCGTATCCGGCTTTCTCCAGGGCCTGGGCGATCTGATTGCTGAGATCGATGTCATCTTCTATGATCAGAATTATCTTTGGCATAATAAGGAAACATTCCTTTCCATGGATTGATCATTTTTATTTTATCATAAAATTTTCCGCCGCAGCGCGTTGTCTTACGACCTGAAACCGGTCGTTTACGTCGTTTTTCACGTGTCAAAGGTTAACGAAGCTTAATTATTGCTTTAAATTTAATTATCTTTATCTTTTCAATTCCTTTAATAAAGTTTAAAGAAGACGAAGCTGAAACGTTTCTTGATGGGGACTGAAGCGCGCCTCGCAGAGCGGGGAGCGGATCGCAATGACCGCCCGGAAAGCCGGACGCGCGGGTATACAGAACCGCGTTTCTATGGTATACTGGACGCAGATACGGGCGCGGGACTGTCTGTCGTTTTCCAAGCGGCGGACGGATCTGTGAGAAAGTGGGAACGCTATGCTTTACGATAAAAACATCCGGGAACCGCTGTTTGACTTCCTGGAGGAGCAGTACGGAAAAGTGAGGATCATTGAAGAAAAACAGATGGGCCGGTCGCGGGCAGACATCGTGATGGTGCTGCCGGATCGGCTGATGGGGATCGAGATCAAGAGCGATGCGGATTCTTACGCCCGTCTGGACCGGCAGGTCAGGGACTACGACCGGTATTTTGACGGGAATTATGTGGCGGTGGGCTCCAGCCACGGTCTGCATATCGAGGAGCATGTGCCGGATCATTGGGGGATCATCACCATCGAAGAGGCGGCGGACGGGGCGGATTTTTACCTGCTGCGGGAAGCCGGGCGGAACCCGCGGATGGACTGGAAGCGGAAGCTGAGCCTGCTGTGGAGGCCGGAGCTGGCCCACATCCAGGAGCTGAACGGGATGCCGAAATACGCGGAAAAGAGCAAGCAGTTCGCCGCCGCGAAGATATTGGCGGCCGTCCCCCCGGAGACGCTGGCCCTGCAGGTAAGCGAAGAACTGTTCCAGCGGGACTATACGCAGATCGAAGAGCAGATCCGGCAGTTCCGGAGAACGCGCGGGGGCTGACCGCACAGGACGGCCGCAGTTCGCCGCCGGATGCGCGCGGGAACGCTTGTTTTTGGGAGAATCGTACGAAAAGTATTCCCTTTTTTCCCTATTTATAGTATAAGTAAACTGAGGCGGCGGGGTCGGATCTCGGATCGTCCGTCCGTCGGCAGCAGATGATTTGGATTTCAGCAGAAAGGGAAGAAGAATGAAAGAGTATTTGCAAAAGATCGACGAAGTGATCCAAAACGGAACCTACAAGGATACTTGGGAGTCCCTGCAGCAGTACCGTGCGCCGCAGTGGTACAGCGACGTGAAGCTGGGGATCTTCATCCACTGGGGCGTCTATTCGGTCCCGGCGTTTGGCAGCGAATGGTATTCCCGCAATATGTATATCCAGGGCACGAAAGAGTTTGAGCACCACCGAAAGACCTACGGCGAGCACAAGGATTTCGGCTATAAGGATTTCATCCCCATGTTCAAAGGGGAGAATTTTGACCCGGAGGAATGGATCGGACTGTTTGAGGAAGCGGGCGCTCAGTATGTGATCCCGGTGGCGGAGCACCACGACGGCTTCCAGATGTACGACAGCGCGCTCTCCGTCTGGAACGCGAAAAACATGGGACCTAAGCGGGACGTCCTGGGAGAGCTGACGGAAGCCTGCGTCCGCCACGGACTGGTAAACGGCGCGTCCAGCCACAGGGTAGAGCATTGGTTTTTCATGGGTCACGGCAAGGAATTTGATTCCGACATCAAGGAGCCTTTAAAGAGAGGCGATCTCTATTGGCCGTCGATGGAAGAGCCGGATCATATGGACGTGTTCGCCGGGCCGGTGCCGACGCAGGAGTTTTTGGAGGACTGGCTGTGCCGGTGCTGCGAGCTGATCGACAAGTACAGGCCGAAGATTATCTATTTTGACTGGTGGATCCAGCACAGCAGCGTCAAGCCCTACCTGAAGAAATTCGCGGCCTATTACTATAACCGAGCCGAGGAATGGGGCGAGCAGGTCGTGATCAATTACAAGCAGGACGCGTTCGCGTTCGGGACCGCGGTGCCGGACGTGGAGAGGACGCAGTTCGCGGAGGCGAAGCCCTACGTGTGGCAGAGCGACACGGCGACGGCGGTCAATTCCTGGGGATATACGGAGAACAATACTTACAAGCCGGTCCGGCAGATCCTCTGCGATTTCGTGGATATCGTGTCGAAGAACGGCCGCCTGCTGCTGAACGTGGGGCCGAAAGCGGACGGAACGATCCCGGACGAGGACAAACAGATCCTGCGGGCCATCGGGGCCTGGATGAAAGTAAACGGCGAGGCGATCCGCGGGGCGAAGCCCTGGAGAGTGTCGGCCGAGGGCGGCACGCAGGTGAAAGAGGGCGGCTTCACCGACGGCGAGGAGACGCGCTTTACCAGCGAGGACATCCGCTTCACCGCAAACGGCAGCAGCGTATACGCGATCTGCCTGAACATGCAGGGCAAAAACAAGATCAAGGTCCGGTCCCTGCACATCTTTAACGCGGTCGTAAAGGACGTGAAGATGCTGGGCAGCGAGAAACCGGTGAAATGGAGCCGGGACGAGACGGGCATGACGATCGAGACGGAGACGGCGGTCGGGACAGACCTGCCGGTGGTGTTTAAGGTGATGTGCGACTAAGCGATGGGAAAATGCGGTAGGTGAGAATATTGGGGACGGCAGGCTGAGATGGTTCGCCTGCCGCCTCTTTTTGTCTGTCCGCAGCGCTCACCGGTTCCGGGCCGGACTTCTGCGCCGGCGTTCGCTTGTTTTTATTTTAGCATTTGCATCTGAATGAAACGAAAGATAGGATCCATTTTGGGCGCGTGGGCGGATCGTATCTGAAGATTATACCTGCAAATCATGCCTAACTATAAGCAAATGGAATGACAGGAAGATGGGATACCGGCAGAAAGCCGCGTGACAGAGACGAACGATTCTAACCACGATTCTGACCGTTCTAACCACGATTCTAACCATTCTAACCAAATAGATTGACAAGAACGGTTAGAATGGTTAGAATATGGTTAGAATGAGCTTGGGAGGTGATCCGATGATCTTTCATGAAAGTGAAACGGTTGAACTGAAAACGATCGTGGTAGAGGATATCAAAAAGGAAATCATTGCTTTTGCGAACTGCGAAGGAGGAAAACTGTATATCGGCGTCCGGGATGACGGAACCGTGTTGGGGCTGGACGACCCGGATGGCGTTGCCCTGCAGGTCAGCAATATGGTTCGGGATGCCATCAAACCGGATTTAACGATGTTCCTTCACTATGAGACCCTGACGGTAGATGGAAAGAAAATTGTTGCGGTTGATATTCAGCAGGGAACGGAGCGGCCTTATTATATTGCGAAGAAAGGGCTGCGTCCCGAAGGTGTCTATGTTCGTCAGGGATATTCCTCTGTGCCGGCGGCCAATACGGCGATCCGACGCATGATCAAGGAAACGGATGGCGATCATTTTGAGGAAATGCGGTCTTTGGAGCAGAATTTAACCTTTGAGAGAGCGGGAAAAGAATTTGCAGACCGGAATATAAACTTTGGGCCGGTCCAAATGAAAACATTGGGGATTATGACACGAGATGGCGTTTATACGAACCTGGGACTTTTGCTTTCCGATCAGTGCGTGCATACGATCAAGGCGGCTGTTTTTGAGGGAACGGACCAGAACCAGTTTAAGGATCGGAGAGAATTTTCCGGTTCCCTGTTCCGGCAAATGGATGATGTTTATGATTTTATTGATTTTCACAATCAGATCCATTCGTCTTTTGAAAAACTGCGCCGTATCGACAGGCGCGACTACCCGGAGGCAGCTGTCAGAGAGGCCCTCCTGAACCTTCTTGTTCACCGTGAATATTCTTTCCGGGCCAGCAGCTTCATCAGTATGTATATGGACAGGCTCGAGTTTACCTCTATCGGCGGCCTGGTGAGCGGTGTGACCTTAAAGGATGTGACAATGGGAATATCTGTATGCCGAAATGCAAAGCTTGCAAATGTATTTTACCGTCTGGAGCTGATTGAAGCCTATGGCACCGGAATCCTGAAGATCATGAATGCTTACGAGGGGACAGGGCTGACGCCGCAGATCGAAACGTCCGATAATGCGTTTAAGATCATTCTCCCAAACCTGAATGCAGAGACAGGGCAGAAAGAACCGGACGATACAAAGTTCAAAAACGGCACGGAAGAAGAAAAAGTGATCGCGCTGGCAAAGGAACGGGGCATTATTACAAGAAAAGAAATTGAAGCATTGTTGGATATTGGCCAGACGACATGCGGACGGCTGCTGCGGAAAATGATAGAAAACGGGCTGATCGTTCAGGCGGGCAGGGGAAAGAGTACCCATTATTGTCTTCCAAAATAAAAGAGAAATAACTGATAACTGCCGGCGCGGCAGCAGGCAATCCCAAGGGATGCCTTGACCCTTTAAACCGAAAGGAGATAAAAATGTCTATGATCGGTCATATTCAGATAATCCGCGCGGCCGAGACCTGGCAGCAGGCCGGGGCTTACTATGTGCGGATACAGGCCATGGCGAAAAAGCACCACATTACGCTTCGGCAGGAGTTCGACGCGCATGATACGCCGCAGACAAAGTACATCGTTGCGTTGGATTCCGACTTCCCGGTCGCCACGGCGAGAATGTATGAGCTGGATAAGGACAGCGTGATGCTCGGGAGAGTCGTTGTTCTGCCGGAATACCGCCATCAGGGGATCGGATCGCTGGTGGTGACGGAATGTGAGAAATGGGCGGCTGAACTGGGGTATGAAAAAGCAGTCCTCGACAGCCGCGATAATAAAGTGGAGTTCTATAAGCGGCTGGGATACGCGGAATCCGGCGAACCATATGTGGAAGGCGATACTTTCCGCTGCGTCCGTATGCAGAAAAAGCTGACGGCGGACCAAGATGCCGTCAGCCTGAAGAATCGTGTATAAGGGGGTATTTTATGTATTTAGGGCATATTTCTGACGACGGACTGCGGGAGCAGCCTTTGTCGGAGCATCTTTGTCAGACGGCAGATCTGACAAGGCAGTTTGCGGATGTATTCGATGCTGGGGACTGGGGAAATTTTTGCGGACTCCTGCATGATATCGGGAAGTATTCTGAAGTGTTCCAGCAGAGGATCCGCGGAAAGAACATAAGAGTGGACCATTCCGCGGCGGGGGCGAAAGAGGCGCAGAAGTCCGGCGCGTTTTTTGCCGCATACTGCATTGCGGGGCATCATGCCGGACTTCCTGACGGAATGTATGTGGGTGGGTCAGCATCCGAAGAGTCTACGCTGGACAGCCGCCTGAGAAGACAGGTTCTGGATTATCAGGCTTATAAAAAGGAGATACGCGTTCCACATCCGGCTTCGCCGGCGATTAAGGCGGATCGTGGGAGATTCTGTATATCTTTTTTTATCCGCATGCTCTATTCCTGCCTGGTTGACGCAGATTATCTGGATACCGAGGCATTTATGAAAGACCGGAAACGGGAATTGCCGGATGTTTCCATGACGGAACTGAGGAAGCGGCTGGATGACTACGTTAAGCCGTGGGTCGAGAAAGCGGCGGAAGAACGGTCTCTGAACCGGAGAAGAACCGATATTCTGAAAGCCTGTATCCGCGGGGGGAGCGGCGGACAGGGTATCTATCATTTGACGGTTCCGACCGGCGGAGGCAAGACGGTATCTTCGATGGCTTTTGCGCTCAATCATGCGGTGGAGCATGGTCTCCGCCGGATCATCTATGTAATTCCTTATACCAGTATCATTGAGCAGAATGCGGATGTATTTCGAAACATACTCGGCGATGAATATGTGCTGGAGGACCACAGCAATGTGGAGTATCCGGACAAAGAGGAACTGGATCCGAAACAGCTGGCGGCGGAGAACTGGGATATGCCTGTCGTGGTGACGACGAATGTACAGTTTTTTGAGTCTCTGTTTGCCAGCCGCTCTTCCAAATGCCGCAAGCTGCACAATATCGCGGGCAGCGTCCTGATATTCGATGAAGCGCAGATGCTGCCGAACGACTATTTAAAGCCGTGTCTGCAGGCGATCAGCGAGCTGGTCCTGAATTACAGATGTACGGCAGTGCTCTGTACGGCGACTCAGCCGTCGCTTCAGCCATTCTTTTCCTCGAAGCTGCTGCGAGGGGAACTTTGCCCGGATGTGGAGGAACAGTATGAGGCATTCCGCCGGACCGTGCTTGTGAAAGAGGAAGCTGTGACGGAAGAAGAACTGGTACGGCGTCTGGAAGTGGAATCGCAGGTGCTTTGCATCCTGAATACGCGGGAGCAGGTCCGGGAAATCCATGAGAAGATGGGAAAGCGGGAGGGTCTGTTCCATCTGTCTACCTATATGTACCCGGAGCACCGGCGGGAGGTTCTGACTAAGATCCGCGAGAGATTGAAAACACAGGAAGTATGCCGCGTGATTGCGACCAGCCTGGTGGAGGCCGGGGTGGACCTGGATTTTCAGACCGTATATCGGGAGGCGGCCGGGCTGGACAGTGTGATCCAGGCAGCAGGACGCTGCAACCGGGAGGGACGCAGAGCGGCGGATGCCAGCAGGACGCATGTGTTTCAGTTCATTCAGGAAGAACGGCACAGAAATCTTTCTGTCTGGCAGGAGGAGAAGATCGCGGAGGAGGTAATGGCCATTTATGAAAAAATGGACTCCTTGGAAGCGATCCATGAGTATTTTGACAGGCTGCATGATGTAAAAGGGGACAGTCTGGATAAAAAGAAGATTCTTCAGCGGCTGAACGAGGCGAAAGCGGCGGCTATCCCATTTCGAACCATAGCGGATGACTTTAAGATCATCAAGGATGATACAAGGAGCATCCTGATCACGCGGGAACCGGAGGCGAGAGAACTGGAAGAGAGACTGCGCCGCGGGGAGAGAAGCAGAAAACTGATGAGAGCCGTGGGGCGGTATTCTGTGAATGTCTACGAAAACACTTATGACGATTTGCGGCGCGCCAGACTTCTGGAGGAAATCGATGAGAGAATTGCGGTCCTGACGGATGTTGACCGATATTCAGATGAAACAGGACTGAATGTCAATGTGAGTTTTGGAGAAGGATTGTTTCCCTGAATGTTCATGCGCTTGTGGCGGGTAGTTTTGCTGTGAAACCAGGCCGCCGTATTTGCGAAGCCTGGCTGCCCAGTTCTGGCTGCGTATCAACGAAAGCAGAGCCGCCCCTTGCTGAAACAAAGGGCGGCTCTCGGCGTGATATAGATATAGTTACTATTTCAACCCGCAGAATGAATTCTGACATTAATAGTATATCATGAAAATCCGGATTGACAAAAGCTTTTTGCTTAAAGCGGTATACTTTTACAGGATTATGTATGTAAGAGATAAAATATATTATTCAGTAAATATATATGTAAAAAGATTGACATATCATATAAAAGGTGCTATTTTATAAATGAAAAGTGACAGCCAGTCCACAGTATCATAAACAGTATAGCATACAGACCTTGGAGAGGGTATATAAACACTACTACTTTATTATACGAGGAGGTGACAAGATGTCTTACGGAATCAAAGTTCATGTATGGGGGGATTATGCCCTTTTTAGCCGCCCCGAACTCAAGGTAGAACGCTGCAGCTACGACATGATCACGCCGTCGGCGGCGAGGGGGCTGCTGGAGAGTGTGTTTTGGCACCCGGGATTAAAGTGGCGCATAGATAAGATCTATGTATGCAAACCGATCCGATTTACCAGTGTCCGCCGCAACGAGATCAAGAGCAAAGCCCTGGCGAGCAGTGCCCTGAGCGCCATGAACGGAAGTAGAAAGGACATCAGTATCAGCAGCAAAAAGGAGATCGTGCAGAGAGCCGCATTGATCCTGAAAGATGTGGATTACGTGATCGAGGCCCATTTTGACATGACAGAGCGGGCCAATGAAACGGATAATCCCGGCAAATTCAAGGATATCATTATGCGGCGCCTGCGGCAGGGGGCCTGTTATCATCAGCCGTATTTTGGCTGTCGGGAATTCCCGGCCAGCTTCGGACTCTTTGAAGAGGATGAGGTAGAGACTGCTTATCCGGGAGAGCGAAAGGATCTGGGAGTTATGCTGTATGATATGGAATACAAGGATGAGGGACAGATTCAACCGATGTTTTTCCGGGCTGTTTTGGAGGATGGGGTTCTGGATCTGCAGGACTGCGAGGTGATGCGATGATTTTGCAGGCATTAGCTGGTTATTATGAGCAGCTGGCGGAAGCGGGAAAAGTGGAACGTCCCGGATGGGGGCAGGCGAAGGTATCTTTTGCTCTGAATCTGGGAGAGGATGGCAGAATCGTGAG
>CANQYH010000050.1 GCA_947628025.1 uncultured Lachnospiraceae bacterium
GGGATCGGCCAGGGAGCGGCGGCGGTGACGCAGATGTTCCTGGGGGCGGGCGTATTGATCCGAAACTGTTTGGGCGTGGCGGCGCTGGCGATCCTGCTGGTGATGGCCGCCGTCCCTGTCCTGAAGCTGTGGTTTTTGGCGGTGCTTTATCAATGCCTGGAGGCGGTCATGGAGCCGGTCTGCGATAAACGGATCCTGAACTGCGTTTCCGCGGCGGCCAGGGGGCACAGGCTGCTGCTGCAGATCGTGGTCACGGCGGTCTTTTTGCTGGTTATCACGGTGGCCGTAGCGGGAGCCGGGACGAACGCGGCTTATTTTGCCGGATGAAACGGGGGGAGTAAAGGGTGGCGGCGGTATACGGATGGGTGAAGAGCATCCTGTTCTTTCTTATATTAATGAGCCTTTTGGAGACGCTTCTGCCGTCAAAGGCGTATGGGAAATACATCCGTTTTTTTGCCGGGATCGTACTGATCCTGATAGCGGTCCGTCCTCTTCTGGACGGTCTGCAGCTGGAGGAAGCGATCCGCGGGAGTTTTGAGCGTTTCCAGTTTCAGGCGGAAGCGCAGGAGCTGCGGCGGGAGATACTGGGGATCGAGGAAGAACGCCTACAGAGAGTGATCGCGGATTACGAAGCGGAGGCGGCCCGGCAGGTGGAGGCGATGGCGCGGGAGGAGGGATTTGAACCGGCCGGCGTCCGTGTCGTTATCGAGACGGACGAGGCAAGCGCGGCTTATGGGAACGTGGTGAGAGTCGAGATGACGGTAGCTCCCGGTCCGGAAATGGATCCTGACGGGGAAGCGGCAGCAGGAAGCCGCGCTTTATCTCCGACAGGCCGTGCGCCGGACGAAAATAGCGGGGAACCAGGCGTTTCAGATGTTAAAGGAACGGGAGAATATGGAACGGATGTAACCTCTGATGCCGGCGAGACGGAAAGGGTACAGGTTATCGTGGAGATGGAGCCGGTGTCCGTGAAAGTCGAGCCGGTTGGCGGCGCGGAGCGGGCGAAGAGCGCAGGGAGCGGGGCGGGCGGGAATGCTTCCCCGCAGCCGTTGTATCCCGCGGCGCTGGCAGGACTGAGAAGAAAGGTGGCGAGCTATTATGGGCTGGAATCCGAAAACGTGGAAATTCAACTGGAAGAGCGGTAAGGAACGGTGGCTGGTGCTGCTGGCGGCGGGGCTGATCCTCCTGATCCTGACGTTTCCGGCGGAGCGGCGGGAAGTAGTGACGCAGGACCGGATGAGCGGGAATTTGTCCGGGGCGTCCGGAAGCGGTTCCGGCGGAGGTTCAGAACAGTCCGGAGAGCAGGTTGGAAATTGGTCCGGCGGGTCGCAGCAGGGGGATTTCGTGTCCGGAACCGGGACGTCGTCCGCGGGTACGGGCGGGGCGGACGGAGAAAGCGGCGGGCGCTCTCCGGCGGCGGATCCGGACTCTGCCCTTGCTTATGAACGGCAGCTGGAGGAACGTTTGGAGGAACTGCTGAGCCGGGTCGAGGGCGTGGGAAACGTAGAAGTGATGATCGTCCTCAAATCCTCGGAGGAAAGCGTCTGGCGCGTGGATAAGGACACTTCTTATTCCTCGACCCAGGAGAGCGACGCGGGCGGCGGCACCCGGCTGGTCCAGAGCCAGGAGATCTCCGAAAAAACGATCCTGACCGATCAGAACGGAAGTGAGGGGCCGCTTCTGGAAAAACGGCTCTATCCGGAAATCAGCGGCGTGGCGGTCATCGCTTCCGGCGGCGGCAGCCCGAAAGTGCAGGCGGAAATTTCCGCGGCCGTGGAAGCATTATTCGGGGTCCCCTCTCATAAAATAAAAGTACTAAAGCGGGTAGAATGAAAAAGGAGTGACGTGCATGAAAGTCAAATGGAAAAAGGATTTGAAGAACGTCAATATGAAGAAGCTGTTCCGCCGCAACCAGATCATTGTCACGACGCTGGTGGTGATGATTGCGGCGGCCGGGTATCTGAACTACGCGGGGCGGGAAGCGCTGACCGATGAAAGCGGCGCTTACGAGGCGGGACTGTCGGACATTTCCCAGGAAGATCTTCTGGCGGAGAACCAGCGGGTGCTGGACGCGGCGGGGGAGTATGAGGAGATCTATAGTCTGGATCAGGACTATGATCAGATCGAGGAGGCGGAGTCGGTGGCGGACGACAGCCTCGTGTCCGCGCAGCCCCAGGGCGGCACAGTGGCGGATCAGATCGAGCAGATCGAGAGCGGGATGCAGCTGGCCCAGGGAGATCCCGTGCCGCTGGAGACGATCGCTGCCGACGCCGGAATGGAAGAGGGGGCGGCCGCGGGGATCGAGAATCCGGGAGAGGCCATCCTGACCAGCGGGCTCAGCGTTTCGGATTACATAGCCAGCGTGCAGCTGAGCCGCGAGCAGGTTCGGGCCCGCAGCCGCGAGACATTGTTAAATATTATCAATAACACCAATATCGAGGAGGCAGCCAAGCAGGAGGCGATCCAGAACATGATCGAGCTGACGGAGATCGCCGAGAAAGAAAACGCGGCGGAGACGCTGCTGATGGCGAAAGGCTTCGCCGACCCGGTGGTCAGCATTTCCGCGGATAAGGTGGACGTAGTCATCAACGCGGCCTCGATCACCGATCCGCAGAGGGCCCAGATCGAGGATATCGTGAAACGAAAAGCGGAAGTGAGCGCGGAAAGCATCATCATTACCCTGCTGAATCTGGCCGAATAGACAAATGTGACCGATTTCTCTTTTCAAACAGGAGTATTTTTGCTATAATAGGCTATCATAGGAATTATGAGGAGGTTATAGCCGTGACAGAGACTGAAAGCAGGAATACTCATAAAGTATACGAGAAAGATACGGCCGGGGAGGTCCAGATCGCCGACGAGGTGGTGGCGATCATCGCGGGTCTGGCGGCTACGGAGGTGGACGGCGTGGATTCCATGGCCGGCCATATTACCAACGAATGGGTCAGCCGCCTGGGGATGAAAAAATTGTCCAAGGGCGTCAAGGTAGAGGTGACCGAGGAGCATGTGTCGGTGTATCTTTCCCTGATCATGAAATACGGATATGAGATTCCGGAGGTTTCCGAGAAAGTACAGGAAAAAGTGAAGAGCGCCATAGAGAATATGACGGGGCTGTCCGTGCTGGATGTGAACATCCGGATCGCCGGCGTCAATATGGAGGACGAACACTGACCGGTAGGGACGCGGTTTTCGGAGAGGACCGCGTCCCTGCTGCGCCTTTTGCGAAGTGTGTAAGGACCAGGGGAGGACAGAGGATGACCAGGAGAGAGTTGCGCGAGCATTGCTTTAAGATGCTTTTCTGCGCAGATTTTTATCCGGCCGGAGAGACGGGACAGCAGTTTGTCCGTTATTTTGAGGCGCCGGAAGAGGATGAGACCGGAGACGATGGCAGCAGCGTGACGCTTCATCAGGTGAAAGCGGACATGGAAGAAATGAATTATCTGGTAAAGAAAGCGGAGCTGATCCTGGCGAAGGTCCCGGAGCTGGACGCGAAGATCGACAGCGTGGCCGAGGGATGGAAGACAAAGCGGATGGGCAAGGTGGACCTGACGATCCTGCGCCTGGCGCTGTACGAGATATTGTATGACAAGGAGATCCCGGAAAAGGTCGCGATCAACGAGGCCGTGGAGCTGGCGAAAAAATTCGGCCAGAACGAATCCCCCTCTTTTGTGAACGGGGTCCTGGCAAAGCTGGTCCGGGCGGAGACGGAGTGAGGGCATGGCGGAGGCAAATGTCTATTCGGTCGGACAGGTAAACAGATATATCAAAAACATGTTCAGCCAGGATTTTTTCCTGCGGCGGTTAAGCGTCCGGGGAGAGATATCCGGCTGTAAGTATCATACGGCCGGCCATATCTATTTTACGTTAAAGGACGAGACCGGCGTGCTGGAGGCGGTCATGTTCGCCGGCCAGAGGAAGAATCTGAAGTTCCAGCTCCAGACCGGCCAGCGGGTGGTGGTCAGCGGCTATATCGACGCCTACGAAAAGACCAGCCAGTACAAGCTGTACGCGATGGATGTCCGGCGGGACGGGACCGGCGATCTGTACGAGCGCTTTTTGAAGCTGCGCAATGAACTGGAGGACATGGGACTGTTCTCCAGCGAGTATAAGCAGCCGATCCCCAAATATGCCAGGACCGTGGGCGTAGTCACGGCGGATACCGGCGCGGCGATCCACGATATCGAGACGGTGGCGGCCCGCAGGAACCCTTATGTGCAGCTGATCCTTTACCCGGCGCTGGTGCAGGGCGAAAATGCGAAATACAGCATTGCGAAAGGGCTCCGGACCCTGGACGCCATGGGCCTGGATGTGATCATCGTCGGACGGGGCGGCGGCTCGATCGAGGAGCTGTGGGCTTTTAATGAGGAAATGGTCGCGCAGGCGATCTTTGACTGCCGGACGCCGGTGATCTCGGCCGTGGGTCATGAGACGGACGTGACGATCGCCGATTATGTGGCCGATATGCGCGCTCCGACCCCGTCGGCCGCGGCGGAGCTGGCGGTATTCGATTACAATCAGTTTGCGGACCGTGTGGATGTGATCCGGCAGGCCCTGGTCCGCGGCATGGAGCGCAGCCTGGAACGGAAAAAATACCGGGTCGAGCAGGCAAGGTTGCGTCTGGAGATGCACCACCCGGAACGCCGCCTGAACGACAGTCGCCTGCGGCTGGCGGACATGGAGGAGCAGATGCGGCGGATCCTGGAACGCCGGCTGACGGACCGAAAGCACCGGCTGGCGCTTCTGAGCGGACGTCTGGACGGACGGTCGCCGCTTAAAAGGCTGAGCGGCGGGTTCGGGTATGTGACGGACGCGGCGGGCCATGCGGTGGATACCGTGCGGCAGATCGAGATAGGGCAGACGCTGGACATCCGTTTCGCCGACGGGCGGGTGCGGACGCAGGTGACAGAGACGGAGGAACTGACGGCGGACGGGCAGTGAGACCGGGGCGCGGATCAGGAGTTCATCGGGATGGTCCGGGCGACCGGCTCAGGCATGGACCGGGAGTTTATCGGGACGGCCCGGGCGATCGGCTCAGACATGGATCAGGAGTTTATCGGGATGGTCCGGGCGACCGGCTCAGGCATGGACCGGGAGTTTATTGGGACAGCATGTGGGTCTGGCTCTGACCCGGGGCGGGGGTTTGGTTCGTCGGATTTTTCCGGCGAATGTCGGAGCGGCCGGCCGGGAAACGGACAGGAGCGTGAGCCGGACAGATACCGGAGAGACGGCCCGTACCGGTACAGGAAGCGGCAGAGGAGAGGTTATGGCGGAAGACAGAGAATTGCAGACAGAAGAAAAAACGCTGCAGGAGGAGAGCGGAGCCACGCAGGCGGAAGAAAAAGAACTCAGCATCGAGGAAGCCCTGGCGGAACTGGAGGGCATCATTGAGAAGATGGAGGACCGCGAAAGCACGCTGGAGCAGACGTTCGCGTATTATGAAAAAGGGATGAAGCTGGTAAAAGGCTGTACGGAAAAGATTGGCCGCGTGGAGAAAAAGATCATTAAGCTGGCAGAGGAAGGACAGAGTTATGGAGTTTGAATGGTGGCTTTCGGAGGCATCTGCCGAGACGGATGAGGTAGTCCGTGCGTATCTGCCGCCGGAAGAGGGATACCAGAAGACCGTGCTTTCCGCGATGAACTACAGCGTGAAAGCCGGAGGCAAGAGACTGCGCCCGCTGTTTCTGCGGGAGGTCTACCGGCTTTTCGGCGGTACAGGCCGGGAGGCGGAGCCGTTTATGGCCGCGATCGAGATGATACATACATTCTCTCTGGTCCATGACGACCTGCCCTGTATGGACAACGACGAGTACCGCCGCGGCGTCTATACGACCTGGAAAGCCTACGGCTACGATATGGCGGTGCTGGCGGGAGACGCGCTGGCGATCTATGCGTTCGAGACCGCCGCGAAAGCGTTCGCCATGACGGACAAGCCGGAGCGGGTGGCCCGCTGCATCGGGCTCTTAGCGCAGAAAAGCGGTATTTACGGCATGATCGGCGGGCAGACCGCCGATGTGGAACTGACGGGGCAGCCGCTCGATGAAAAGCAGCTGGATTTCATATACCGGCTGAAGACCGGCGCTCTTTTGGAGGCTCCGATGATGATCGGCGCGATCCTGGCGGGAGCGGATGAAGAGCAGGTACGCACCGTGGAGAGGATGGCCGCCTGCGTGGGACAGGCATTCCAGATCCGGGACGATATCCTGGATCTGACCAGCAGCCGGGAGGTATTGGGCAAACCGGTGCTGAGCGATGAAAAAAACCATAAAACGACCTATGTGAGCCTGTACGGCATGGAGCAGGCCGGAAAAGACGTGGAGAAGCTGTCGCGGGAAGCGATCGGGATTTTGGAGACGCTTCCGGGCAGTCATGAAATGCTGCGCGGGCTGATCCTTAAACTTGTGACCAGGGAAAAATAGCTGCGAAAAGGAACGATCATCAGAAATGCTTGAAAGGATACATGGACCTCAGGATATCAAGGCTCTTAACAGCGCCGAGCTGGAGGAGCTGGCGGCTGAGATCCGACAGTTTTTGATAGAAAAAACCAGTATGAGAGGGGGGCATTTAGCCTCCAATCTGGGCGTGGTGGAACTGACGATGGCCATGTTTCTGACCTTTGACCTGCCCAGAGACAAGATCATCTGGGACGTGGGACACCAGTCTTATACGCATAAAATCCTCAGCGGCCGCAAGGACGCTTTCGACGAACTGCGGCAGCTGGGCGGCATCAGCGGCTTCCCCAAGACGAAAGAGAGTCCCTGCGACGCGTTTAATACGGGACATAGTTCTACCTCCATTTCCGCGGGCCTGGGTATGGCGCAGGGCCGGGATCTGAGGGGGGAGGACTATTTTGTGGTGTCTGTGATCGGCGATGGGGCTCTGACCGGCGGCATGGCTTATGAGGCGCTCAACAATGCGGCCCGTCTTGAGTCCAATTTTATCATTATCCTCAACGACAACGAGATGTCCATTTCCGAGAATGTGGGCGGGATGTCCCGTTACCTCAGCGGGATCCGCACCGGAGCCGGATATAACGGTCTGAAGAAAAATATGACCAGCCTGCTGCAGAAGATCCCGGTCGCCGGTCCAAAGATCATCGACAAGCTTAACCGTACCAAGCAGGGCATCAAGCAGCTTTTGATCCCCGGGATGCTGTTCGAGGATATGGGGATCACGTATCTGGGGCCGGTGGACGGCCACGATCTGCGGCAGCTGCGGAAAGTGCTGGCGGAGGCCCGGCGGGTGGACCACGCGGTTCTGGTCCATGTGCTGACGAAGAAAGGCAAGGGCTACGGCCCCGCGGAGAGAAACCCGGAGAATTTCCACGGCGTGGAGCCTTTTGATATCGCGACGGGACGCCCGAAAGAGGAAAAACGGTATCCCGGATACACGGAGATCTTTAGCCGTGAATTATGTAAACTGGCGGAAAAAGACAGCCGGATCGTGGCGGTGACGGCGGCCATGCCCAATGGCACCGGGCTGGACCGCTTCAAAAAACAATTCCCGAAACGTTTCTTTGACGTGGGCATTGCCGAACAGCACGCGGTGACCAGCGCTGCCGGGATGGCCGCGGCGGGACTGCGGCCGGTGGTGGCGGTCTATTCGTCGTTTCTGCAGAGAGCCTACGACCAGATCGTCCACGACGTGTGCCTGCAGAATCTGCCGGTCGTCTTCGCGATCGACCGCGCGGGCCTGGTGGGCAGCGACGGGGAGACGCATCAGGGCATCTTTGATCTTTCCTATCTGACTTCGATCCCCAATATGTCGGTGCTGGCGCCGAAGAATCTGTGGGAGCTGCGGCGGGACCTGGAGTTTGCGGTTTCCTATGAGGGACCGCTGGCGGTGCGCTACCCGCGCGGGATGGCCTACCGGGGGCTGAAAGAATTCGACGCGCCGGTCGTATATGGGAAAGGCGAGATCCTGTATGACGAGGGGCGGACCGCCGCAGACAGCGAATCCGCTGCGCCTGTCTCAGAGCCTGGCGGAATGCCGCATATCGCGCTGCTGGCCGTCGGCAGTATGGTGAGTACGGCGGAGCATATCCGTGAGAAACTGAAAAATGAGGGTTACAGGGTTACGCTGGCCAACGGCCGGTTTATCAAACCGGTGGACTTTGAGTTGGTGGAGACTCTGGCCCTGTCCCATGATTATCTGGTAACCCTGGAAGAAAATGTGCTCCAGGGAGGTTTTGGGTTACAGGTTACAGCCTGGGTGCAGAAACATGTGCCGGGGCTGAAGCTGCTGAATATCGCGCTGCCGGACGCGTATGTGGAGCACGGCAACGTTTCCCGCCTGCGGGAGATGCTGGGCATCGACAGCGATTCGATCATACGAAAGCTGAAAGCGGAGTTCGGACTGGAGACGGAGAAAGAGGGGCAGCATGAAACAACGACTTGACGTACTGCTGGTGGAACGGGGACTGGCTTCCTCGCGGGAGAAAGCGAAAGCCGTCATCATGTCCGGCATCGTCTATGTGGACGGCCAAAAGGAGGACAAGGCAGGAACCCTGTTCGAGGATACGGCGGCGGTCGAGGTGCGGGGCCATACGCTCCCCTATGTGAGCCGCGGCGGCCTGAAGCTGGCAAAAGCTATTGACCGGTTCGGCGTGGATGTGAGCGGGAAGATCTGTATGGACGTGGGAGCTTCCACCGGCGGTTTCACCGATTGTATGCTGCAGAATGGGGCCGCGAAAGTCTACGCGGTGGATGTGGGACACGGACAGCTGGACTGGAAGCTGCGAAATGACAGCCGGGTCGTCTGCATGGAAAAGACCAATATCCGTTATGTCCTGCCGTCAGATATTCCGGACAAGATCCAGTTCGCCTCCATCGACGTATCGTTCATTTCTCTGACGAAAGTATTGGGGCCGGTCCGGGAGTTGCTGGAGGAAAGCGGCGAGGCGGTATGCCTGATCAAACCCCAGTTTGAGGCCGGGCGCGAAAAGGTGGGCAAGAAAGGCGTAGTCCGCGAAAAAAGCACGCATCTGGAAGTGATTCGTGCGGTCATAGACTACGCGGCGGCGAACGGTTACTTTCCACTGAACCTGGATTTTTCGCCGGTCAGGGGACCGGAGGGAAATATTGAGTATCTGTTGTATTTACGAAAGAACGGAGGGGAAGCGGCGTTTCCCGACCCGCTTTCCGTTGTCGAAGAAGCACATCGGTCATTGTAAGAGGCGCAGGAGGCATGAGACATTTTTATCTGATATGGAACCCGCAGAGAGAGGGGACCGAGGCCATGGCGGAGCAGATCCGCGGTTATCTGACGGAGCGCGGCTGCGTGTGCGCTGTCCGCGGCCGGGGAAGCGGCGCGGATCCCGGCGCGATGTTGCCTGAGGTTCGCAGACAGAGCGGACGTCCGAAGCCCCGGGAGGGAGGCGGCGTACAGGTCCATCCTACGTATACCGATACGGCCTGGGTCCCGCAGGACACGGAGTGCGTGATCACGCTCGGCGGTGACGGCACCCTGATCCGGGCCGCCAGGGATCTGTCCGGCAGGCGGATCCCCCTGATCGGCATCAATATGGGGCATCTGGGTTATCTGACCCAGGTGGGCTGCCAGAATACCGGCGAGGTCCGGCAGATGCTGGAAGATCTGATCGCGGATCAGTTCCAGCTGGAAAAGCGGATGATGCTGGCGGGCACGGTCAGCCGGGACGGGAAAGCCTGGAAAGAGGATCTGGCCCTGAATGAGATCCTGATCTCCCGCCGGGAGATGCCCAAGATCCTGGATCTGCAGATCTCGGTCAACGGGCAGCCCCTCTGCCGGTACAAGGCGGACGGCATGATCATCGCGACTCCGACCGGTTCCACGGCCTACAATCTGTCGGCAGGCGGTCCCATCGTCGCGCCGTCGGCCCGGATGATGATCCTGACTCCGATCTGTCCGCACGATCTCAACGGCCGCAGCATCGTTTTGCCGGCGGAGGATTCTGTCGAGATCCGGATCATGGGAAAGGACGACGAGGGGCAGGCGGTGGTGTTTGACGGCGGGACGGCCGCGGCGCTTAAAGTGGGGGATGTGCTTACAGCGCGGCGTTCCGAGACCGAGACGGTGATGATAAAGCTCAGAGAGGTTTCCTTTGTAGACAATTTACGCAGCAAGATGGCAGGTATTTAGGAGGTACGGAGGATGAAGTTAGAACGGCACAGCAAGATAGTGGAACTGATCGGAAAGTACGAGATAGAGACTCAGGAGGAGCTGGCGGAGCGTCTGCAGGAGGCGGGGTTTTCCGTGACCCAGGCCACGGTCTCCAGGGATATCCGGGAGCTGCATCTGACGAAAGTACAGAGCGGCAGCGGACGCCAGCGCTATACGGTGCTTCATACGCAGGAGGGACTGAATGACAAATACATCCGCATCCTGCGGGACGGTTACGTTTCCATGGATATGGCCCAGAATATTCTGGTCATCAAGACCGTGTCCGGGATGGCGATGGCGGTCGCCGCGGCGCTGGACGCGATCCATTTTCATGAAGTAGTCGGCTGCATCGCGGGGGACGATACGATCCTGTGCGCGATCCGGAGCGTGGACGACACCATCCTGGTCATGGAGAAGATTCACAAGATGATTACGGGATAGGGAGGTGGCTTTATGCTGCTGGATCTGAGAGTGAAGAATCTGGCCCTGATCGAAAAGGCGGAAATATCATTTTCAGAGGGTTTGAATATACTGACCGGAGAGACCGGAGCCGGCAAGTCGATCATTATCGGTTCCGTCAATATGGCTCTCGGCGGGAAAGTGACGAAAGATGCGATCCGGCAGGGGGCGGAATCCGCGTATGTGGAGCTGGTCTTTGCGGTGGACGAGCCGGAGAAGAGAGAGGCGCTCAGAGAACTGGATGTAGAATTGCCGGAGGACGGGACGCTGATCCTGTCGCGGAAGATCACGCCGGCCCGGAGCGTCAGCAAGGTCAATGACGAGACGGTCACGGCGGGTCGGCTGAGGGAGATCACCGGGCGGCTCATCGACATCCATGGACAGCACGATCATCAGTCCCTGCTTTACAAAGCCAAGCATCTGGAGATCCTGGATTCCTACGCCAGGGCGGAGACGGGGCCGCTGAAAGAGAACGTTGCGAAAGCGTACGGCGAGTACAGAGCCCTGCAGGAGCGGCTGGAGGGGATGGATCTGGACCGGGAAGCGCGGATTCGGGAGGCGGATTTTCTGCGTTACGAGATCCGGGAGCTGGAGCAGGCTCATTTGAAAGAGGGAGAAGAGGAAGAACTGACTGCGGATTACCGGCGGCTCAGCCATGCGCAGAAGATCATGGAGCATCTGTCCGAGGCTTATCGGGAGCTGGACGGAGATCAGATCGGGCGGGCCATGCGGGAGACGGCCCAGGCCGCGGAGTATGACGACGCGCTTCAGGGCGTCCGGGACCAGCTGACGGACGCGGAAGCGATCGTAAACGACTGCCTCCACGATATCGCCTCGTATATGGACGAGTTCTGTTTTGACGAGGAGACGTTCCGGCAGATCGGCGGCCGCCTGGACCAGATCCACGATCTGTACGCCAAATACGGCGGTTCCGTGCCGGAGATTTTAAAAAAGCTGGAAGAAAAAAAGGCCCGGCTGGACGAGCTGGAGCATTTTGATCTGATAAAAGAGAAACTGGAGCAGGAATATGCTCGCTGTGAAAAAGAGCTGGACCGTCTGTGCGGCCGCCTCTCGGAAGCGCGGCGCAGCGCGGCCGGTGTGCTGACGCGGAAGATCCGCCAGGGACTGGAAGACCTGAATTTCATCGACGTGCGCTTTGAGATGGAGATCCGGCGTCTCCCCCATTATACGGCCGGCGGTTATGACGAGGCGGAATTTCTGATCTCCACGAATCCGGGACTTCCCATGCGGCCGCTCGGTTCAGTGGCTTCCGGCGGCGAACTGTCCAGGATCATGCTGGCGATCAAAGCGGTGCTGGCGGATACGGACGATATCCCCACGCTGATCTTCGATGAGATCGATACCGGCATCAGCGGCCGGACCGCCCAGATGGTGTCGGAAAAACTGTCCTATATCGCCGGGCGTCACCAGGTCATCTGCATCACCCATCTGCCGCAGATCGCGGCGATGGCCGACCGGCATTTTGAGATCGCGAAAGCGGCGCAGGACGGGAATACGACGACCCGGATCCGCGAGCTGGATGACAGCCAGATGGTGGAAGAGCTGGCCAGGCTCCTGGGCGGCGCGGAGATCACCGCGGCCGTCTACGAGAATGCCCGCGAGATGAAAGCGCTGGCAGACCGGAAAAAGGCGGCGAACCGTCGGAGCGGATAGAGCGCGGCGGTATTCCTCATCCGGCAGATCTCCGGATAACAGGGGAAATGTCCGCCGGGAACACATATGTTCCTGCTTATATCACAGATACCGCCAGATCAGAAGCGCCAGCGCCACGCCGATGAGGCTGGCCATGGTGATGCGAATCGTGAGTCCGAACGTGATGACCAGGATCCCCAGGTTTAGGATCAGAGGGGAATCCAGCCCGAACGACTGGCCGAAATTCAGCCACGACAGGGCGGATATCCCCTCTGCCATATTGCCGATGAAGCCGCCCAGCACGATGCCGGACAGCACCAGTAAAAGCAGGACCCAGAAATTTTTATTTTTCATTCTTTTCTCCGTTTCTCCGCCGCTTGGCGGTGCGGTCCGGACGAATACGCTTGCCGGGACCGCTTTTTTTATGTTCAGACTGCCTGTAAATGAAAATTCGTTCCAGGACGCCTATCCGCCAGTGTATCATATCCGTTAAAAAGTGACAACTAAAAAATGACAGACTGTTTTTTTTATCGCGACACATACTATAAAAGAAATTTTGGGAGAAAATTTTTAAGGAGGTGTGTCGTATTGAGAAAAAGCAGATATCGCAGATTTCTGATCTGGACGTTCTGGATCAGTATATTGTTCACCATCGGTTTTTCTTACTTATATATGGAATGGGTGGTCCCGGATCGGATTCATATCGTGCGGGACCAGGAAGAGACTCTATGTATTCCGATGCCCGTCCGCTATACGCTCCAGAGCGAGAGCGAGGAGGTGGCTCTCGGCAATGGTTCGGATATCCCATCCGACCAGATCACGCTTGCGCACGACGAATCGTTTCTTTTATATGGAAAGAGCGAGGGAACGTACCGTCTGGGCCTGGATCTCTTCGGCCTGATTCGTCTAAAGGAGATCCAGGTGGATGTGGCGGATACCCGGTATGTGGTCCCCTGCGGCGCGCCGGTGGGCATCTACCTGAAATCCGACGGCGTTTTGGTCATAGGGACCGGCGAATTAACCGGCCAGGACGGCCAGACCGTGGAGCCGGCGGCCGGGATCCTGCGCTCCGGCGATTATATCGAGAGCATCAATGGACACGCGCTGGAAACGAAAGAGGAACTGGCCGAGGAAGTGGGGAAGCTGCAGGGAGAAGAGGCACTGCTGACCGTTCGCCGCGGCAAGATCCATATGCAGATCTCCATGCGTCCCACGATCACCCAGGACGGCAGCTGCAAGCTGGGCGTCTGGGTCCGCAGCGACACCCAGGGTATCGGTACGGTAACATATCTGGATCTGAACGGTCGTTTCGGCGCGCTGGGCCACGGGATCAGCGATACGGATACGGGGGAGATCGTGGAAATCGACGGCGGAGATCTCTATGATACGCAGATCATTGGGATCCATAAAGGCTCCGCCGGAAGCCCCGGCATCATGTCCGGCGTGATCTACTACGGCGCGGGATCTTTGCTGGGGCGGGTGGAATCGAACACGAGCGAAGGGATCTTCGGCACAGCCAATGAAAAATTTATCCAGGCGATCAATTCGGAACCCATGACCATCGGTTACCGGCAGGACATTGAAAAGGGAAAGGCTTATCTGCGCAGCGGCGTGTCCGGCGAGATAAAGGATTATGAGATCGAGATCCAGAAGATCGATTATTCCACTTCCCATACGAATAAAAGCCTGGTCATACAGGTCACGGATCCGGAACTTCTGGCCCTGACCGGCGGCATCGTCCAGGGCATGAGCGGCAGCCCCATTATCCAGAACGGAAAACTGATCGGAGCGGTAACCCATGTGTTCATCCAGGATCCGACGAGAGGTTACGGGATTTTTATTGAGAACATGCTCCAGCGCTGAAACAGGCAGCAGATGAAAAAAGAAGTCTCTCAGGCTCTTTCCCATCCGCCCATTTATCAGAGCTATGGCCTCTATACTAAAAATGTCTTGAGTATACGTTGAATACAGGTTATAATATACGTAAAAATAGTTATAAAACTTGATATAATGGATTGGAGTACCCGAAAGGAGTTTGAATATGAGTACATTGGACGCGACTGTATCCATGTTGAAAACGCTGCCGGAATCGGATTTGTTAACGATATATGACCTGACCAGGCGGTTCTATATTAAGCAGGAAAAAAGTACAGAGCCGGCCCCCATGACAGAACAGCAGATGATTGAAAAACTTGATTTGGCCAGAAAACATGCGTCAGAGGGAAAGGTTATAGACGCAGATGTAGCGGTCAGTAAGCTGAGGAGAAAATATGGATTATAGGGTTGAGATCACG
>CANQYH010000051.1 GCA_947628025.1 uncultured Lachnospiraceae bacterium
GGAGCATTATGTCTCAGTGCCGGAACAGGGCGGCGGGAAGCTGATTCCGGAGGGAATGTGCGGTCCCGGTCAGGTCTACACTGTGTCGCAGGGCAAATCCGGTATGATAGGCGTATTCCGTCTTGAGTCCCAGATGTTGCCTGGCAGCGGCAAGTTTGATCGGACAGGTCTCAGCTCGGATACCAAATGCAAGGAGGCCGCGAATACCGCTTTTAATTACCTGAAAGCGAATACGAACCGCATCAGCGGGACGATCAGCACCACCACAAAGGATTATATTATCAATTACCAGGATCTGCAGGGCATCGGGCTGACGCAGAAGCTGGCGCTTCCGACGCTGATCGCGCTTGCTTCCATCGCGATGGCCAGGCCGACAGTCAGCGGCCTGGCCGTGTTGGGCGACATCAGTATCGCGGGTACGATTATGAAAGTGGATGAGCTCGCAAATACCTTACAGGTGTGTCTTGACAGCGGGGCGAAGAAAGTCCTGCTTCCGATTACCTCGGCGGCCGACCTCGGAACCGTACCCTCGGAACTGATTGGATGTTTCAACCTGATCTTCTATCAGAGCGCGGAAGATGCGGTCTTCAAGGCGCTTGGGGTAGAGTAAAAGGGAAACAGTTATAATAAAAGACTGGAAAGTTTCCATCAAAGGAAGATGGAATCGTTCGGCGCTTCGAGATCGGCCTTGCCGGTGCTGTGGCTGCAGGCACTTTGGCCAGCTACAAAATAACGTGCGATTCATTTAGAAAAGACAAAGAAAGGAATCTATGGAAGCGGCTGCGATGATCTGAGCATAGCCGCTTTCTGCTATAACGTTCGGTTTGACAAATTGAGCGCTAACGTATAATAGATTTCGCAATGGAGCAGAAGCTGAATATGATCCGATAAGAAGCCCTGATCGCTGTTTTCAGAGAAAAATAATATCATATGTAACGCCGGCTGGGATACCGGAACCACGCGTCCGTTTTCCCATCCGGCGTTATATGTATGATTATTTACAGTCGTGTTCTGCGAGGTCAGTCGTGCGTCAGGTACTGTTTCGACACGTAGGCCTGGGTGCCGTTGTAATTGATGATCGCCCAGTTTTCATCGTAATCGCCCAAGTACTCTACGACTGTGTCCGGATCCAGGACGCCCAGACGGGTGCTGTTGGTCGTGGGTTCCGGACGGACGTTCAAATGGGTCGTGGTCTTATACACGGGCGCGGGCGTCGTGTCGGGCATCGTCTCCGCTGCCACGCCGGTCGTCTCTTCCGGCGTCGTCGGTTCCTCGTCGGATGGCGTCACTTCGGCACTATTGGTCTCTGTGGCGGCAGACGTGGTCTCCTGATCAGAATCGTCGGAACGGAAGATCCTTGCGACGACGAAGATCAAAATGATCGCAAAAACAATGATCAGAATACGCAGCAGGTCCGTGCTGGTAAATGGAAACCCGCTCTGATTGGAACGCCGGCGGCTCCTGGAAGCGCCGGAATCATCGCTGCCTGAGGAGGAACGGGGCGCAGAGCCGGCTCCTGTCCTGACGGCGCCGCTGCTGCGGGTCTGCTGTGCGCCGCTGCGCTGCGGCTGTGTCTGGGAAGAACGCCGTCCATCGTTCATGTAATCCTTGGAGAACGTGACGATCTCATGCGAAAGGAGATGGTAGGCCTGATTCGCGTCGTAAGCGTTTTCGTTCCCATCGTGGACAGCCTTATTGCCCAGCATACGGATCTTGTGGTAATGTTCGCAGGTGGTTTTGCTGATCCACCGGCCGTTGTATAACTCGTCGATCAGCGACGCCATATCCTGATTGGTGTTCTGCGTCGTGATCAGCGCCTTGTCGCACAGATCATGCACCATATATTCCAGCGTCTGGCGGCATTTGACCATCGCAAGATTGTATCGTTTCTGTTCGATCAGGATCTGCACATCTTTAATTCCCTGACGAATCTTTTCCCAATTGTTTCCCGAAACTGGCATAAGCATCCTCCTTTTCGCCCGTCCGCGGTTCACGGATTATATCCTATTATACTCTCTTTCGACAATTTATGCACTAAAAATTTTTAAATGTAATCGAATTTTATGAAATATGTCGAAAAAATGAGTTGAAAACAGGGCATTATGATGATAAAATGAGTGGGCACGGAGAGATCGGAGGGTATTTGCGATGAGATTACGCCACATAACAGGCGCGGAACAGCGGATCGAAGAGAGCGAACACGTGATAAGTGCGCCGCAGGAGTACAAAGGCCGGTGGGCGGAGCTGTTTGGCAATGGGAACCCGATCCGCCTGGAGATCGGCATGGGCAAGGGAAAGTTTCTCATGGAGCAGGCGCAGACCCATCCGCAGACTAATTTCGTGGGAGTGGAGGTCTATTCCTCCGTCCTTTTGAAAGCGGTGCAGAAACAGGAGGAGGCCCGGCTGGCGAATGTGCGGTTTCTCTGTATGGACGCCCTGGGGCTGGCGGACAGTTTCGCGCCGGGAGAGATCGAACGGATCTATCTGAATTTTTCGGATCCGTGGCCCAAGGACCGCCACGCCAAGCGGAGGCTGACTTCGCCGAGATTTCTGAACGTATATGAGAGGATCCTCACGGAGGACGGCGTCGTAGAGTTTAAGACCGATAACCGTGCGCTGTTTGAATATTCTCTGGAGTCTTTTCCGGCGTCCGGCTGGGAGATCCTTGCGCAGACGTTCGACCTGCACCACAGTCCGCTGGCGGAGGGCAATGTGACGACGGAATACGAAGAAAAATTTGCTTCCGAGGGAAAACCGATCTGCAAATTGGTTGCAGTCCGGCGGAAATCGGAGTAAAATATAAAAAAGTGGAAAAACTGGTGATATAGATGGCGATGCAAGAAACGCTCGTCAAAAAGCTGCAGCAGGCCACTTGCGACAAGCCGGATCTGAACAGGCGCATTTTGAAGCTTCAGAAAGCGTTCAAAGAAGTGGAAAAGACCCTGAGCGGAGCCGATCAGCCGCGTAAAAAGAAATAAGATACGATAAGGAGGAATGAATCATGGCGTTAGTATTGACAGGCGACAATTTTGAAAAAGAGGTTTATGAGGCGGGGATGCCGGTGTTGGTGGACTTTTATGCGGATTGGTGCGGCCCCTGCAAGGCCATGGGCCCGGTGGTGGAGGCACTGGCCGGAGAATATGAGGGCAAAGTAAAAGTGGGCAAGATCAATGTTGACAATGACCCGGACATTGCGATGCAGTACGGCGTCAGATCCATTCCTACGTTCATTGTTTTTAAGGGCCGGGATGTGCAGAAAAAGCTGGTCGGCACGCAGGATAAGAAATTTTTGGCCGGCGTTCTGGACGAGGCGCTGTAAAAAACTTAAAAATTTAGCGAAAAGGGGTTGACTTTTGTCAGCCCCTGCGCTAATATAATTGAGTGTTCTGGAGATGGCCTGTCAGCAGCGCCATAGAGGGATACGATATAGGATATGCGCCTTTAGCTCAGTTGGTAGAGCAGTAGACTCTTAATCTATTTGTCCAGGGTTCGAGTCCCTGAAGGCGCACGTAAAGTACTGGTTTTGCAGCTTAGACTGCGGGGCCGGTGCTTTTTTTTCGTGGAAGCAGCTAAAATACTAGGTTTTTCGGGGGTGTCTGAGGCTGGCAGAACCCCTTTTTACAGGCGTTTTGCCGGGATATTTGGGGGGCTTGCGGGGGGCCGGCCGCGAAGACGGGCAAAAAATGTTGCAGTTTTGTTGCAGATTTGAATGCAAATGCTCTGACGGTGGGCAGGAGGTTTTTACCATCGGTCAACAGCGCCGTGACCCGGACGCTTCCTTTTATCACAAAAATAATCCGGCCATGAGAAACCGCCGCGGTTTTTCACAGCCGGATTAGATTTTGTGTAACAGGTCAGATGCTTGTATTCACGTTTTAGCCGGTATTATTTCCCCAGCGCCGTCTTCTGGGCGACCACCGTGCCTTTTTCGTAGCAGGCGAACGCGTCGTTGACCAGCTTCTGGTCCGGCTTCGGAGTGAAGAGACTGACGATGGGGACGATCACCAAACCGGCCAGCATGGCGATAGCGCCGCAGTTGATCGGGGAACGCATCACAGCCGGGAGCACATTGGGGGCCAGCATATCCAGGATCATGATGCCGGCGCCGAAGATGAAGCATGCCCAGCAGGAAAGCTGCGTGGTCTTTTTCCAGTACAGGGAGTAGAGGAACGGAGCCAGGAACGCGCCTGCCAGCGCGCCCCAGGAAATGCCCATGAGCTGCGCGATAAATGTGACAGAGCTCTTGTACTGGACCAGGGCGATTCCGGCGGAGATCGCGATGAATACCACGATCAGCCCTCTTATGTAAAGAACCTGCTTCTTATCGTCCATATCTTTGATGAACTGGCCTTTGAGGAAATCGATGGTCAGCGTGGAGCTGGAGGCGATGACCAGGGAGGACAGCGTGGACATGGAGGCCGACAGCACCAGGATCACGACCAGAGCGATCAGGCCCGGTCCCAGATTCTGGAGCATGGTCGGGATCACGGAATCGTAACCGTTGGCGGCGATGTCGATCTGATCGGAGAACAAACGCCCGAAGCCGCCCAGGAAATAGCAGCCGCCCGCTACGACCAGCGCAAACAGCGTGGAAATGATGGTGCCTTTTTTGATGGCTTCCTCATTTTTGATCGCGTAGAATTTCTGGACCATCTGCGGCAGTCCCCAGGTGCCCAGGGAGGTCAGGATCACCACGAACATCAGGTTCAGCGGATCCGGGCCGAAGAACGAGTTAAAAATGCCGGGAGTGGAGGACACGGTCGGGTCGGAGATCTGGCCCAGTCCGTCCAGCGCCGCCAAGAAGCCGCCCTTGCTGTGCAGCACCGCCGCGATAACGGCCGTGATGCCCACCAGCATGATAATGCCCTGGATGAAGTCGTTGATCGCTGTGGCCATGTAGCCGCCTGCGATGACGTATACGGCCGTCAGCACCGCCATCAGGATGATGCAGACGGAGTAATCGATATCAAACGCCATGCCGAACAGACGGGACAGGCCGTTATACAGCGACGCCGTGTACGGGATCAGGAAAACGAAGATAATGACCGAAGACACGATTTTCAGCGCCTGGCTGTGGAAGCGCTCCCCAAAAAACTGGGGCATGGTCGCGGAATTCAGGTGCTGGGTCATGATGCGGGTCCGGCGTCCCAGGATCACCCACGCCAGCAGGGAGCCGATGATGGCGTTGCCGATGCCGGCCCAGGTGGCGGCGATGCCGTATTTCCATCCGAATTGTCCGGCGTAGCCGACGAAGACGACGGCGGAGAAATAGGAGGTGCCGTACGCGAACGCGGTCAGCCACGGACCGACGGCGCGTCCGCCGAGGACGAAGCCGTTCACGTCTGTCGCGTGTTTGCGGCAGTAGAGGCCGATGCCGACCATGACAGCGAAGTACACGAGTAA
This sequence comes from uncultured Lachnospiraceae bacterium, assembly GCA_947628025.1. Taxonomy (GTDB): domain Bacteria; phylum Bacillota; class Clostridia; order Lachnospirales; family Lachnospiraceae; genus UBA3402. The sequence continues at coordinate 5,404 of CANQYH010000051.1, forward strand.
AGCTAAAAGTTTCATGACAATTTCCCTTTCGTTGATTGAGATTTGACTGGTCAAACGCCTGCGGAGCCGACAACAGCACTTTAACGATTAAAAGCGATATCGGCAAAAACCATTAAGACTTTAACACATAAAATCAAAAAAGTCAACAGGAAAATGAAACGCTGTCAGGAAAATGAAACGCTGTCAGGAATACTGTCAGGGACCGGGAGTCATGTTCAGTTATTCCATGTATAAATAAAAATCGTATACATGGGCGTTTGCCCGGAATAAACGACGCCGCCGGAAATGGAGATGCCGCTCTCTTCCACGGAATCGGGAGCCAGCTGACCGTATTCGGCATCGGGGAGGTTTCGGCGCACATCCTGCAGCCACAGATCGGTATCGCCAGTGTCCAGCGTCCAGTCGCCGGAGTTTTGGAGAGAGGCGACGATGATGGTCAGCAGATCGGCGGCCGTACCGGCGTCGTCCCATTGGAGTGAAACCGAGTGGAGCTGGCCTGTGGCCGTATCGCTGCTGATCTGGAACCCATTGTCGTAGGAGGCCGTCTCGTTCGACCCGAAGTCGTAAGTCTGCACGGTGTCGTAAAAGGTATAACCGGAGCTGTCTTCGGTATTGTCCGAGTAATCGTAAGAATCCGACAGTTCCGCCCCGATGCTGTCTGTATAGGAGAGGAGTGCCTTGATCAGGGATTCGGCGTCCTGGAGAAAATGCCCGTATCCGCTGCAGGGTTTGCCGGCGGCGATGATCTCGTCGGTTTCGACGGACCAGGAGATATAATCATCTTCGCCATAGGCGAAAGCGGGGGGAACGTCATATCCGCTTTCCGGCGTTATTTCCCAGGAGGACAGCCCATCCGTGATCAGACTGTCGAGGGGAGTACCCTCCAGACCGAATTCGGATGCGATCGAGGACCAGAAAGATAAACCGCCTTTCTCCTGGAGGACCGCTTTGACGGCCTGATAAAAGGACAATAGCCAGCAAGCGGCGGCGATCAGGAGTACCAGGATAAAAATTGGCATTTTGCTGGATTTCTTTTTGGTCTTTCCGGAAGAGCCGGAACTGCGGGAAGCGGTCTGCCGCTGCGGCCGGGCCGGAGACTGCGCCGGGCGCGAAGTACTCTGGGGGCGGGCGGATGAAGCGGATGGCCGCGATGAAGAACCGGACTTCGTCCGGGAAGAGCCCTGACGGGTCGTCGAGGTCCAAGGCCAGGCGTTCCAATCCTCGGAGGAAGCGCTCTGGGCAGGAGCCGCGTCATGGGAGTCGTGATAGGTGCAGTCGTGTTCTCCCTCCGGGTGGCGTTCGTTCAGATAATAATCGACGTCGATGGTCAGAGGATGTTTTATCCTTTGTTTGCAAAAAGAACAATAATGCGGCTTCGTTAGTTTTTGATCGCAGATCGGACAGATTTGATACGTCATAATAATCCCCTCCGAAATTTATCCTGTCTGAGTATAAAAATATTTTAACGCAGACCGGAGGATATTTCAAGAGGGGACATACGTGTTTGCAGGAATGCGGGCCGGTTAGGGAGGCACGGATTCCTATTTTATTATGGTTGGAGCTAAGCAAGCGCCGCGGATATTTTGACGGGGCTCGTCTGTATTTTGCGCCGCGAATGTCGTGAAAGGATCCCGTTTATACGATCTCGTCCAGCGGGCAGATCGTTACGCCCTCTGCGGTCAGGACCGAGCGGATCTTTTTTACGAAAGCCAGGGCTTTGGCGCCGTCGCCGTGGACGCAGATGGAGTCCACCCGGATCGGGATGTCCCTGCCGGTGATGGCGGTGACTTTCTGTTCTTTTACCATGCGGAGGACGCGGGCGATGGCCTCGTCCTCATCGGTGATCATCGCGCCGGGCTTTTTGCGGTTGACCAGGGAGCCGTCTTCTTCATAAGCGCGGTCCGCGTACGCTTCCTGCGCGGTCCGCAGGCCCAGGTCAATGGCCGCGCGGGCCAGCTCGCCGCCGGACAGCGCCAGCACGATCAGATTCGCGTCAAACCCTTTGATCGCTTCGCAGATGGCCCTGGACAGGGTGTAGTCTTTGGCGGCCATGTTGTAGAATGCGCCGTGGGGCTTGACGTGCTGCATACGCAGGCCGTGGATGCGGCAGAAACCGTCGAGCGCGCCTAACTGATACAAGGTATATGCTTTCGCTTCTTCCGGCGACACCGTCATATTCCGGCGGCCGAAGCCCATCAGGTCGGGATAACCGGGATGAGCGCCTACGCGGATGCCTGCCGCGGCTGCCATGGCCAGGGTCTGGTCCATGACGACCGGGTCCGAGGCGTGGAAACCGCAGGCTACGTTGGCGGAAGAGACTAGGGGGATGATCTGATCGTCATTTCCCAGGGTATAGCGGCCGAAGCTCTCGCCTAAGTCGCTGTTTAAATCTACACGGTACATAAGGTTCCTCCTGACTGTTCTTTCTATAATGTAGGATGGCTGGGCCGACGGACGGCTCCGGAAAAGTCCGGGCCGGAAACATTCTTTCCATATAAGACGCGTGGCGTCCGGGCGAATCCGGCGTCTTCGTGCCTGTGCGCTACTGTCCTCTTTTGTTCATAAAATTATCGATGAATCCAGTGTCCGCTTTCCCCTCCAGGAAAACTGGGTGCCGGATGATCTGGTACTGGAAATCCAGATTGGTCTCCACGCCGATGACGACCATTTCGTCCAGCGCGGAGCGCATTTTCAAAAGCGCGGCTTCCCGGGTGGGGGCGTGGACGATGACCTTGGCGATCATGGAATCGTATTCCGCCGGGATCTGGTAGCCGCAGTAAAGGCCGGTATCGACCCGCACGCCGTTGCCGCCGGGCAAATGGACGTACTGCACCACGCCGGGGCTGGGCATGAAATTCCGCTCGGGGATCTCGGCGTTGATCCGGCATTCGATGGCGTGGCCCCTGGGCTGGATGTCCTCCTGCGTAAAGCTCAGCGGTTCGCCCATGGCGACGCGGATCTGCTCGATGATCAGGTCGGTCCCCGTCACCATTTCCGTGACGCCGTGCTCTACCTGGATGCGGGTGTTCATTTCCATAAAGAAGAACTCCCCTTTGGTGCTGACGATGTATTCGATGGTGCCCGCGTTGGTATAGCCGACGGTTTTGGCGGCCAGTACCGCGTACTCGTTCATCTTCCGGCGGGTATCGTCGTCGATGGCAGGAGATGGGGATTCCTCGATCAGCTTCTGGTGGTTGCGCTGAACGGAACAGTCGCGGTCGCCCAAGGCCACCACATGTCCCTGGGTGTCGGCCATGATCTGGATCTCTACGTGGCGCGGATTGATGATATAGCGTTCCAGGTACATGGCGTCGTCGCCGAACGCGTTGGCGGATTCCCGCTGGGCCATGTTGAACTGGAACTCGAACTCTTCTTCATTTTCGGCGACGCGCATCCCCTTGCCGCCGCCGCCGGAGGACGCCTTGATCATCACCGGATAACCGATGCGTTCCGCCTCTTTCCGCGCTTCCTCCACGTCGTAAACGGCCTCGCGGGAACCGGGCACGACCGGCACTCCTGCGTCCATCATGGTTTTGCGGGCCTGGGATTTATTGCCCATCCGGTCGATGACGTCCGGGTCCGGACCGATGAAGATCAGCCCATTTTCCTGGCATTTGCGGGCAAACGTACTGTTTTCCGACAAAAACCCAAAGCCGGGGTGGATCGCGTCGGCTTCGACGTTTAAGGCGGCCGCGATGATGCGGTCCATATTCAGGTAGCTGCTTTTGGCCGGACCCTCGCCGATGCAGATGCGTTGATCGGCGAGCTGCACGTGCATGCTGTTTTTGTCTTCCTTGGAGTAGATCGCCACGCTCTGGATGCCCATGTTCCGGCATGCGCGGATGATGCGGACGGCGATCTCGCCCCGGTTGGCGATCAGAACTTTATTGATCATATGCGCACCTCCGGATCACAGTTTCTTTACGCGGAACAGGGGCTGGCCGTATTCTACTTTCTGTTCATTGCTGACCAGCACGGCCTCGATCTCGCAATCAAATTCGCACTGGATCTCATTCATCAGCTTCATCGCCTCCAGGATGCAGACGGTCTGCCCTTCTTTGATTCGGTCGCCGACGCGGACGAAAGCGGGCACGTCGGGAGCGGCCGCCGAATAGAACGTGCCGACGATCGGGGAGGTGATAAACAGGACCTCGTCCGTGTCTTCCGTTTTTTCGGGAGCCGCGGCGGCTGGCGCGGGGGCCGCGGGCGGCATGGCCGGGATCCCGGCGGCCACGATGGGCGGGTGATCCAGCTTGCTCATGGTGATCTTTATGTCGCCCTCTTTATAAGTAAATTCTTTCAATGTAGAATCTTCGATCAGTTTTACCAAACCTGCAATTTTCTCTAAATCCATGGTACGTTCTCCCTTCTATATCGATCATCATTTTAAAACAAATGCTCCGTTTGCGGTCACTGCGCCTCGAACAGCCGGCGCATCCTGCGGGCGGTCTGGCGGCACTCCAGGACTTCGCGGCAGGGCTGGTGGATCTTTTTGCGCATTTCGTTCAATTCTTCCATTTCCTCCAGGTACAGCCGCTGCGCTTCCTGGACGGTAATGGCCTTGAAACGGATCTTGTGGTCGGTCTTGCGCTGCACCAGCTTCGGGATATCTACGGAGGCCACGGTGGCGATCTTCGGATATCCTCCGGTAGTCTGCCGGTCGGACAGGAGAATGATCGGTTTGCCGTGGGCCGGAACCTGGATGGAGCCGAACGCGATTCCGTCGGAGATCATGTCGGCCTCCTCCTTGCGGGCGATGAACGGGCCCTCCAGACGGCAGCCCATGCGGTCGAAATCGCTGGTGACGGTATATTCGCTGTTTAAAAAGGTTTCGATGCCCTGCTTGCTGAACATATAGTCCTGCGGCCCCATGACGACCCGCAGGGTGGCGTCTTCCTGGTCAAATTCGTCCAGGTCCAGGGTCCGGGACAGGAAAAACCGCAGGTAGCGGCGCTTGATCCGGAAATTGATGTAGTCTCCGTCCTGGAGCTTGCGGCCTTTGAAACCGCCGATGGAACTCTTCATATTTGTGCAGCGGCTGCCCATGACCACCGGAATCTGCAGGTAGCAGGAAAACGCTACGTAGCCCCGGCTGCCGGTGCGGGCGCTGCCGAATTTCAGCACGTCGCCTTTATTGATGTAGATCGCGGTATACATGGGGGCAGGTTCCCCGTTGATAGTCGGCTGGAAATCGCCGCCGGTGATGGCGATCAATGTGTCCGCCGTAAATTCCAGCGTCGGACCGATCAGCGTAAATTCGAGAGCGGCCTCGTTTTCCGGGTTGTCCAGGAGAAGATTGGCGATCCGGAACGAGCGTACGTCCATGACTCCGGCCACGGGAAAGCCCTGGCTCTGGTAGCCGGTGCGCCCCAGATCCTGTACCGTGGTCATCATACCGGCTTTAATAATACGGATTCCCATAACTTACGCCTCCTCTTTCTCATAGCGGATCGCACATTCGTACTCGCCGTTTTTAACCAGTTCCTGGATCCGCAGATATTCCGGTTCATCGATGGGGATGAAGCGGATGTATTCGCCCGCCTGTACCAGGATCGGGACCTTGCGGGACGGATCGTAGGTCTTTACGGGGGTCATGCCCATGAGCTGCCAGCCGCCGGGCGAATCCAGCGGGTAGATGCCGGTCTGGGAGCCGCCGATGCCGACGCTGCCTGCCGGGATCTTTTTTCTGGGATTGGCGAGACGAGGCGTATGGATCCGCTCGTCCAGGCCGCCCAGATAGCAGAAACCGGGCAGAAATCCCAGCATGTAGATCAGGTAATCGCTGGAGGAATGGATCTTCACGACTTCCTCCTCGCTCAGCCCCGCGTGCTGGGCGATGTAGGGCAGATCGGGGCCGTATTCTCCGCCGTAAAGGACGGGGATCTCGAAGATCTTGCGGATCTGGCTGCCTTTGCGCACATCCACCCGGATCAGGCCCTCGATCCGTTTTTTCATCTGTTCATAGCGGATGATGCGGGGATCGTAATTGATCAGCAGGGAGCAGAACGCCGGGATCACGTCCACCACGCCCTCGATATTCTGGTCGTGGATCAGGCGGACGGTGGCCGCGATCTTCTGGTTGATCTCAGGACTGATCTCTTTGCCGAATTCTACCAGCAGGGAGCTGTCGCCTGCTGTCAAAATTTTGATATTTTGCATAAATATTCAGTTATTCTCCTCTCCCGCCATGTCCGTTCGGCCATAGCGATATGATTTCGCGGAAAGGTTCCCCGTAAAGCCGGAAAACACGTCCGCGGCGCGGATACCCACAGGATAGGAAGAAAGGTGCAACCAGATCGAGCGTAGATTGCACCTTCTTTGGTGATGACTGCTTATAATATTATCCCAACAGACTTCCCATGTTGGACATAAAGGTCGTAATGCCCAGGTACGCGGAGATGATCACCACGATCACGCCCAGTACCAGCAGAACTGTCGGATGGTTGTAGTCGTTGCCCACGATCTTTTTGTTCTTGGACGCGATCAGGCAGATGCCCAATGTGATCGGCAGGATCAGTCCGTTGACTGCGCCGGCCAGGATCAGCAGCGTCGCCGGGGTGGTGCCGATCACCAGCATGATGATGGTCGAAATGATGATGAATCCGATCACAACCCAGTTCTCATGCTCGGAGATCGCCGGATGGAACGTCTTTAAGAACGAAACCGAAGTATAAGCCGCGCCGATGATGGAGGTGATGGCCGCGCACAGGATCACCAGTCCGGCGAAGCGGTAACCGATCTCGCCTGCGCCGAGGCGGAACGCGTCGGCCGCCGGGTTGGAAGAATCCAGCGTCGCGCCGTCGGTCAGCTTCACGACCACGCCCAGGATCGCCAGGAACAGGAAGATGCGGACCAGGGTAGCGATGCCGATGCCCATTACGGAGCTCTTATTGATCTCTTTCAGGTTCTCTTTGCCGGTGATGCCCGCGTCGATCAGACGGTGCGCGCCGGAGAATGTGATATATCCGCCTACGGTGCCGCCCAGCAGGGTGATGATGGCCGGGACCAGTTTCGAGTAGCCCGTGGAGGGAACTACGGTGTTGACCAGCGCGTCGCCTACCGGAGGCTTCACAACGATGATGATCACGAAGATCACAATGATCATGATGCCGCCCAGGACTTTCGCCAGATTATCCATGGCCGCCTTGGCGTCCTTGATCAGGAATACCGCGATGGCGATGATTCCGGCCAGCGTACATCCGACCTTGGTCGGCAGGCCCAGCAGCGTGTTAAAGCCCAGGCCGCCGCCGCCTACGTTGCCGATGTTGAATACCAGGCCGCCGAACGCTACCAGAATGGACACCACATAGCCCAGACCCGGCAGGACCTTATTGGCGACGTCCTGGCCGCGCAGTCCCGATACGCACAGGACTCTCCAGATATTGATCTGCGCGATCGCCGCCAGAACGATGGACGCCAGGATCACGAAGCCGAAGCTGGCCTGATGCGTGCCCGTGAACTGTGCGGTCTGCGTCAGGAATCCCGGGCCGATGGCCGATGTAGCCATGATAAACGCTGCGCCTAATAATGCGCCGCCGCCTTTTTTCTTGCTGCTTGCTGCTGTTTTTTCACTCATGTGAATACCTCCTTTTTAAACTGCACATAGATTTTGGTGACCGGCTGCCGTTTTCCTGCGTCAGGCGGGGAAATGCGGCGGACGGTTCGGCGGTTCACTGTAAGATCGCCCGTATCTTACGGGCGGATACGCCGCCGGCCTCTGTATCTCTCATGTGAGGAATTATAACATAAAATGAATAAATGTCAAATCGCGCCAGGGCCAAAAACAAGCGATTTTATGTGGGAATCACAATAAAAACATTGTAATTGTGTCGCTTTAATGCGCTAAACGGACGCCGCGGAACGTGCGGAGAACGCGGGCGGTTCGTGATTTTTTCTATATTTATGGGGTCTGGGACCATTATTTTAACCGATTATCCAAAAAAATATGTATTTAATACAGTTTTTTAATTGTGGTTAAAATGGAAAGGAGAAGACCGGTACTTCCGCCGCCCGCATATTGGGGTTGAGCGGTCCGTGAAATTTGTTGCGATTTTATAATGACAAACCCCCAAACACGTAATATAATAAAAAATATCTGCGCGCCATGGCTCTGTGGAGTTGGCTCCCGCACCGGCGTCGCAGTGAGGTAAGCAGTAATAAGGAGTGAAGTACAGGTATGAAGATTCTAGTGATTAACAGCGGCAGCTCGTCGCTGAAATTCCAGGTGATCGATTCGGAAAGCGAACAGGTGCTGGCGAGGGGCGTGTGTGAGCGCATCGGCATCGACGGCATTTTCACATATAAGACCGGTACGGGCTTGTCGGTGAAGGAGCAGGTCCCGATGGAGAACCACACGCAGGCGGTCCATACGCTTCTGGATACTCTGGTGAGCCCGGAGCGGGGCGTTATAAAGGATTTTTCAGAGATCGACGTGATCGGTCACCGGCTGGTCCACGGCGGGGAAAAATTTACCGGCTCCGTCGTGATCGACGATGAGGTGATCCAGGCGATGACCGAGTGCAACGATCTGGCGCCGCTCCACAATCCGGCGAACCTGACCGGCGTGGACGCCTGCCGGAAGCTGATGCCGGACACGCTGATGGTGGGGGTCTTCGATACGGCGTTTAATCAGACGATGGAGCCGAAAGCGTTCCTGTACGGGCTGCCTTATCAATATTACGAGAAGTACAAGATTCGCCGTTACGGTTTCCACGGCATCAGTCACAAATATGTCTCGGAGCGGGCGGCCGAGTTCATGCACCAGGATATCAGGAGGGTCAAAACGATCGTCTGCCATCTGGGCAACGGCGCCAGCATCTGCGCGGTCAAGTACGGCAAGGTAGTGGACAACTCCATGGGCTTCACGCCGTTAGAGGGGCTGGTCATGGGCACC
>CANQYH010000052.1 GCA_947628025.1 uncultured Lachnospiraceae bacterium
CCTTTTCCTCCGGCTCCAAAAGCATCACGGTCCCGTACAGCTGGGCGAAAACGCCGCCCCGGTCGATGTCTCCCACCAGCAGGACCGGCGCATCCAGCATCCGCGCCAGGCCCATGTTCACGATATCATTCTCTTTTAAATTGATCTCCGCAGGGCTTCCGGCCCCCTCGATCACGATCACGTCGTATGCTTCTTCCAAGCGGTGAAAAGCCGCCAGGATCTCCGGAACCAGCTGCTTTTTAAATCGAAAATACTCCCGCGCCGGCATGTTCCCCACCGGCACGCCCCGGACGATGACCTGGGAACCCACGTCCGTGGTCGGCTTTAAGAGAATCGGGTTCATGTCCACAGAGGGCTCCGTCATGGCCGCCTCCGCCTGCACCACCTGGGCCCGTCCCATCTCCAGCCCGTCTTTCGTGATATAAGAATTGAGAGCCATATTTTGCGATTTAAACGGGGCCGCCCGCCAGCCGTCCTGCCGGAAGATCCGCAGAAGTCCCGCTGTCAGCAGGCTCTTGCCCGCGCCCGACATGGTTCCCTGTATCATCAATGTCTTTGCCATAAATCCCGCCGGATCCTTTCCTGTCCGCGCCTTTCACGGTCCTTAGAATTCTCAGCCTGCCGCACCGGCGCTAAAAGGCCCGAGAACCAAACGCTCTATGATTCCAACGATTCTTTACGCGCTTTCACACAGATCCCCGTAAAACGAGATTCCCCGCCGCCAGCAGCGCCAGTACCAACGCCGCCAATGCCAGCGCCGCCGTCCCGAACATCAGCCGGTTAGCCCGCCGGATATCCTCTGTCTCGATCTCCCGCAGCGCGTCGCCGATCGTCGGCTTCTCATACAGTTTTCCGAAATAATACGCGTCGCCCGCCAGCTGCACCCGCAGCGCCCCCGCGCACACCGATTCGGTCTGGGCCGAATTGGGGCTTTTATGCCGGAAGCGGTCCCGCAAAAAGATCCGCCAGGCATTGGCCCCGTCCATTCCCAAAAGGAACGCGGCCGCTGTCATAAAAAGCGCCGAAAGCCGGGCGGGGATCAGATTGACCAGGTCGTCCAGTCTGGCCGCGCACCGCCCGAAATACAGATACTTTTCATTCTTATATCCCACCATGGAATCCATGGTATTGACCGCTTTATAGAGGAACGCCCACGGCGCGCCGCCGAGCGCCATATAGAATAGCGGCGCTACGACCCCGTCCGACGTATTCTCCGCCACCGTTTCCACCGCCGCGCGGATGATCCCCTCTTTCGACAGCGGCTCCGTATCCCGGCCTACGATCATGGAGACCGCCGCTCTGGCCGCCTCCGTATCGTCCCTCCGGAACGCACGGTACACTTTCATGCTCTCCGTATACAGCGATCTCGCCGCCAGCATCTGGTAACACATGACACTCTCCACCGCGACGCGCACCGCCGGATGGAACCTCCCGGACAGCCATACCGCGCCGAACGCGCACACGCCCGTCGCCGTCAGCACCGCGATCACCAGGAAGATCCCGCCTGCCCGCTGTCCTCTCTCCGTGTCCGGAAGCAGCCGCCGCAGCGCCTTTTCGGTCCCGCCGATCAGCCTGCCCATCGCCCGCACGGGATGCGGAAAATGGTACGGATCGCCGAAAAGCAGGTCCAACGCCGCGCCTATGCAGATCGCGATCGCCCGCAGTTTTATGTCGTTCATCATTCTCCCACTCCCGAACCCCGCGCTGTTTTCCGACCGCCGGAAGCATCCCCTCTGAAACGGCGCTTCCCGCGCGTAACTTTTATTATACACCAAACGCCTGCGTTTGTTTCTTACATTTTTCTAAAAATACCGCAATCCGGCTATAATTGGATCCAATAACGCTGCACGGTCTGCCCGTCTTCTTCCACTTCGTTTTCCAATACGCCGCCATTGTTTACGATCGATCTGGCGGAACCTATGTTATCTTTGTTGCACGTCATCAATACTCTCCCGATCCCCAGCTTCCTGCATTCTTCCAGTGCCAGCGCGATCATTGACGTCCCGTAGCCTTTTCTTCTTTCGCTGGGCCGGATCCCGTCCCCTATATGCCCGCCGGTCTTTAGCAGCGTATCGTTTAGACGGTGGCGGATATTGACGGCCCCTACCAATCGATTTCTGTCTTTGTCAAGGCAAAAGAACACGCTGTTAGGAACTTCGCCGCTTTCATTTTCTTCCTTTGTGTCAAGGTTTTCTATGTAATATTCCAGATCGTGGAAATCATGTTTCCATATTTTCCACGGAGACCGGTCCGTATGATTCTTAATAATATCGTCTTTCCATTCCGTCAGCATATCAAACAACTGTTCTCTGTATTCCGCCGTTATTTTTATCAATTCAATATTCATGGCTGCGCTCCCAACCTCCGATCTGCGTGAAAAGCCCCGGCGATCCAAACAGTCCCGCTGTCCTGTCTCTTTGCGGAGACCGCACGAACAACACGATCCGCTGGTCTTATTCTCATTGTCTTCTGTCCCGCCGCCCGGGAATCCGATGATCCTCCGCAAGGGCGCTCCTTTCGCCGGATGATCTTCCGCACGGCGCTTATCATTATACCATCCCAACAGAAAGAAATCTACCTTTATCGGAACGCCGGCCAATGAACCAATGGACCTGCATCCGGACCGCCAAAAGGCATAACACAAAGTCCGGCACGGTCAGTCTCCGCTGGATCGGCTTTTGCGATGCGGAGAGGTATTTTGTTTATTTGTCCGAGGATGAAAGCCAAACTTGCAGGAAATCGCCGAAAGTTTTAAGAGCATCCCAGAGGTTCTTTCGCCTGCCTTGTCCTCGCAGAGTTTTGCAATAGCGCTGTCGATTGACTCAAGTCCATATCCATTCATTCCGCATTTTAAAAACGCTCCGGCATCTTCCCGGTTCTGACCATTGCACACGTCTTTCCCGGAGATCTCTCATAGGAAAATCATAAGAATTTCTGAGGAAAATCCACATAAAAAATTAGGCGCAAACCAAAAAACAGGAGCTCCGCCTTTGGTACAATGAACGTGCCGGGGTAAAACCGGTTCCGCGGCGCGAGACACCGGCGGATGGAGGTTTCTTTCCGGCTGCGCATAGACGCCCCGGCAGGACATTTTTCCGGCGAGGGAATACGGGCTTTCCGGCTTTCACGGCAAACCAATCCGCAAAACAGAAGAAAAAGGAAAGGACATAAGAATCATGAAAAAGAAGATCGCGGTCATTTTCGGCGGCTGCTCCGGCGAATATCCGGTTTCGCTGCAGTCGGCGTATTCCGTTTTTGAACACATCAACAAAAATAAATACGAGATCCTCCCGATCGGGATCACAAGGGACGGACGATGGTTCCACTATACGGGAAATTACGAGCGGATCCCGGAGGACCGGTGGACCGCCAATGAACGGCAGCTCCGGCCGGTCATTTTCTCCATGGACCGAAGCCGCGGAGGATTTTGGGAACGAATGGACGAAGCCTCCGCGGGCCTGCCCATGTCTGCGGCGTTCTCAAACGGCATGTACCGCGCGCTTCCCGTCGATCTGGTCTTCCCGATCCTCCACGGCAAAAACGGCGAGGATGGGACGCTGCAGGGGATGCTGGAGCTGGCGGGGATCCCGTTCGCCGGCTGCGGCTGCCTCTCCTCCGCTCTCTGTATGGACAAGGACCGCGCCCACCGGCTGGTCAGCCAGGCCGGGATCGCCGTTCCCCGGGCCGTCACGTTCCGGCGCGGGGAAACGGCGGCGGCCCTGGCGGAGATCTCCGCACGGCTTTCGTATCCTCTTTTTATCAAGCCGGTACGCTCCGGCTCCTCGCTGGGGATCGCAAAGATCCATGGACCAAAAGAGCTGGAGGAGGCGGTAGAAACGGCCTTTGCTTACGACGAAGAAGTGACCGCAGAGGAAGCCGTGCCTGGTTTCGAGACCGGCTGCGCGGTTATGGGGACGGACGCGCTCACGGCCGGGCGCGTGGACGAGATCGAGCTGTCGGACGGTTTCTTCGATTACACGGAAAAATATACCCTGCGGACCTCCCGGATCCACATGCCGGCGCGGATCCCGGCGGAGACGGAGAGACGGATCCAGGAAACCGCCAAGCGCATTTACCGGATCCTGGGCTGTTCGGGTTTTGCGCGGGTGGACCTGTTCCTGACGCCCGATGGAGAGATCGTTTTCAACGAAGTCAACACGATCCCCGGCCTTACCTCCCACAGCCGCTACCCGAACATGATGAAAGGCATCGGGATCGGCTTCGGGGAAATGCTGGACCGGATCCTCGAACCGTACCTGTAAAGGGCGGCGGTCCCGGGAGGCGGTTTTTATGACAATACCTGCGATCGGTCCAAAGCGGCCGGACATTGATCCCAAAATACCCATGAATCATGAAAAAAGCTGCGCCGGCGTCGACCTGTTCCGGACTGTAGCCGCGTTTTTAGTCGTCGCGATCCACACGTCGCCGCTTGCCTCGTTCAGCGTGACCGGCGATTTTTTTCTGACCCGGGTCCTCGCCCGGCTCGCCGTGCCGTTCTTTTTCACGGCCTCCGGCTTTTTCATGATTTCCTGCTATTCGTGCGGCTGCGAAAGGCTGAAAAAGTTCGTTTCCCGCACGCTTTGCATCTACGGAGCGGCCATTCTGCTCTGCCTGCCGCTCAATGTTTACAACCATTATTTCGAGAGGGAACCGCTTCTGCCAACGCTGATCCGGGACCTGGTCTTTGACGGGACCCTCTACCATCTGTGGTACCTGCCTGCCTCCGCGCTGGGCGGCGCGATCGCCTGGTACCTGGTGCGGAAATGGGATTATAAACGGGCTTTCGCGGCCGCCTGGCTCCTGTACCTGACCGGCCTGGGCGGGGACAGCTACTTCGGTCTGACCGAACAGATCGCCGGATCGATCCCGGCGCTGGGCAATTTCTATGGGCGGCTGTTTGAGATCATGGACCAGACGCGGAACGGCCTGTTTTTCGCGCCTCTTTTCTTCGTATGCGGCGGGTGGATGGCGGACCGAGGCCGGACGCTCTCCCTGCGCCAATGTCTGGGCGGCGGGATCCTCAGCTTCGCCATGCTGTGCCTTGAGGCCGCGGCGGTCCATCTGTTCGGCTGGCCGCGCTTCGACAGCATGTACCTGCTGCTTCCCGTCTGCGGCTTTTTCCTGTTCCAGCTGCTTTTGCAATGGCGGGGCCGGCGTTTCCGCAGCCTGCGGACCTTTTCCCTCCTGGTCTATCTGCTCCATCCGCTGATGATCGTGGCGGTCCGTTTCCTGGCACGGCCGCTGCGCCTGCAGGAACTGCTCGTCGAAAACAGCGCCGTCCATTTTCTGGCGGTCTGCCTGCTTACGAGCCTGTTTGCGGCTGCCTGGGCGTGGCTGGAACCGCGGTTTCGGGGGAAAAACTGCGAACCGGACTCCGGTTCCAAAGACACCGGACGTGCCTGGATCGAGATCGACCTGAGCCGTCTGCTATGCAATGCCCGGACGCTGCGGGAGCTGGCGCCCTCCGGCTGCGAACTGATGGCCGTCGTAAAAGCGTCCGCTTACGGTCACGGCGCGTTCCGGACGGCGTCCGCGCTGGAAAAGGCCGGCGTCCACGCGTTTGCCGTGGCCACGATCGACGAGGCCGCCGCCCTGCGCAGCTGTGGGATCCGCGGCGAGATCCTGGTCCTTGGCTATACGGACGTGCGCCGGGCCACAGAACTGAAGCGCTATGATCTGATCCAGACGCTGACCGGCTTCGAATACGCCGAAGAGCTGAACCGCCGGGGGATCCCCGTAAAAACCCATCTAAAGATCGACACCGGTATGCGCCGCCTCGGCGTGCCCTGGGACCGGCCCGATCAGACGGAAGCGGTCCTGTCGATGCCGAACCTGCGCGTCTGCGGCCTGTTTTCCCATCTGTGCTGTGCGGACAGTCCGGATGCGGCGGACATAGACTTTACGCAAGAGCAGATCCGCCGTTTTTACAGCCTGACCGAACGATTGGAACAAGACGGTTTCTCTGTTCCCAAGCTCCACATCCAGAGCAGCTACGGGCTTTTGAATGTTCCCGGTCTGCGCTGCGATTACGTCCGGCCCGGCATCGCTCTCTACGGCGTCCATTCCTCTCCGGACTGCCTGGCGCTGCGTTCTCCCGCGCTCCGGCCCGTCTTGTCCCTGAAAGCCAGGGTCGTGCTGATCCGGCAGTTACGGACCGGTGAAAGCTGCGGCTACGGCCGGGCGTTTACCGCCTCCCGCGACGCCCGCCTGGCGATCCTGTCCATCGGCTATGCGGACGGCGTCCCGCGCAGCCTCTCCTGCGGCAAAGGCCGGGTCCTGATCCGCGGCCGCTATGCTCCCATCGCCGGACGGATCTGCATGGACCAGCTTTTCGCCGACGTCACGGATATTCCCGGCGTCTCCATCGGGGACATCGCGACGCTGATCGGCGAGGACGGCGGCGCCGCGCTGTCCGCACCGGACGTCGCCTGGGCCGCCTCCACCATCAGCAACGAGCTGCTGAGCCGGCTGGGCGGCAGGCTGCCGGTGGTCGTGCGCGAAACGGGCGGGGCCCCGGACGGCACGGCGGCACAATCCCGCTGATGCCGCACCGCCAGCGGACGGAGTTTCACCCGCCGCAAAACGCAAAACAGGCCGGAACCGCTGCTCTCTGACAGCCGTTCCGGCCTTGTCCGCCGGCGCCGGACGCACATATGCTTCGATCATCCCTGCCCCTGCGTTTTCCTCTGCAGGTTCCGGACCGTCTCCGGCGGCAGACCCAGGATCTGCGCGATCTTATCCGGAGAAAGCGTTCCGTCTTTCAAAAGTTTGGCAGCCGCATCCGTACGTTCTTCTTCGCGTCCCTCAATACGTCCCTCAATACGTCCCTCCTCGCGGCTCAGGCGTTTCTCATTTTGAATGTGCAGTTCCTCATCGTATTCTTCCAGGATCCTATCCGTCACCTCCGCACGGTTTTTCAAGAGAATATCTGCCAATACCTCGTCCGCGATGCAAACTCATTTACCCCACGATCTCATACCCATAGCCCGGCAGCGTCACGTCCCGGCCGCCGATGCGGACCGTGCGCGGCTGCGTGCTGAAATTCATGGCGAAAAGGACCCCGTCCCGCTCCCGCAGGATCACGTCGCCGACGCCGCGGCTCTCGGTTAAGCGCTTCACTCCGGCCGCGTCGAGCGCGTCGCTGTAAAAATCCCGCAGGAAATCCGCCTCGGCGTGGCAGGCCATGTAATAGGCGCGGCCCTTTCCGAAATCGTGCTCCGCGGCCGCGCACGTGCCGCTATAGAAATCCTGGCGGTAGACGGCCAGGCAGCGGGCGGGCGCGGCTCCCGCCGTCCCGCTCGTTTCACTTCCCGCGCCCGCGGCCGGCTCCGTCAGCTCGCAGCAGACCAGCGCTTTATAGAGTTTCCCGCGGTATTCGATCTCCCGGTACTCATCGTCGCAGAGCCCGTCGATTTCTTTCACCCGCAGCCCGAAAACATCGTTCAGGCCGTGGGGCGCGAACTCCGGCCGCGAGAGCGTTCCGGCAAACGCCAGATCGTTCTCATCGGCCAGGCCGCTGTAGCAGGTCATCACGAACGTGCCGCCCTGCTCCACGAACGAGCGGATTCTCTGCGCCGTATCCGGGCGGAACAGGTAAAGGGCCGGGGCCGCCACCAGCTTATAGCGCGAAAGATCGTCCTCCGCGCCGATCACGTCCACGTTGACGAAATTTTTCAGAAGCGCTTCGTAATGCGCCCGCGGCAGCTTCTCAAAAAACGACTTATCCCGCCGCAGCCCGACCTGCTGCAGCAGCGCCTGGAGATTTTCATAATCGTAGATCACGGCGGCCTCCGAGATCTCCGGCCGGCCTTTCAGCCAGGACAATTCCTTCAGCTTTTGCCCTACCTCGCTCACGTCGCGAAAAACGCGGGTATCGCCGCTGCCGTCGTGGCTTACCACCGCGCCGTGGAATTTCTCCACCGCCCCGCGGGACTTGCGCCACTGGAAATACTGGACGGAATCCGCGCCGTGCGCAATGGCCTGGAGGGAACTGAGCATGTGCATCCCCGGCCGTTTCAGCTTGCAAAACTCGAACTGGCTGGGGACGCTGGGCGCGCTCTCCATCAGATAGAACGGCGCGTGCTTCAAGGAACGGGCATAGTCGAACGTAAATCCCGCGCCCACGGCGTTCTCCCACTCCGTGGATTTGTCCGCCTGACAGTGCCAGCGGGGATAGCTGTCCCAGCTGATCCGGTCCAGATGCTTCGCCTGCTTATAATAATCGACGCCGCAGTTCATATTGTGCATATTGGTCGTGACCGGGACGTCCGGACCATATTTGAGGACCGCGGCCTTTTCCATTTCCACGAAATCATTCAGAAGATCGTTCCAGAACCGGTCGTAATCCAGCGTCAGCGCGTGGAGCTGCCGTTCCCCGTTGGGCGCCGGCGGCTCGATCTCGTCAAAATCCGAATAGCCGTGGCTCCAAAAGGCGGACCAGTACTTTCGGTTCAGATTCTCGATGGTCCCATAGCGATGCCTGAGCCATTTGCGGAAATTGGCGGCGCATGTTTCACAATAGCAATGGCCGTAGAATTCATTGGACAGGTGCCACATGACCAGAGCCGGGTGACGGGCGTAGCGCCGCGACAGCTCCTCGTCGATGATGCGGACTTTCTCCCGCCAGATCTTACTGGATTCGCAGTGGTTCTCCCTCCCGCCGTAAAGCTGGCGGACACGGTTTGCGTCCGTGCGCATGACTTCCGGATATTTTTTCGCCATCCACGGCGGTCTGGCCGCACTGGGCGTCGCCAGGATCACATGGATCCCGTTCTCGTACATGGAATCCATCAACCGGTCCAGCCATTCAAACCGAAAAACGCCCTCCTGCGGCTCCAGCGCGGACCAGGCGAAGATCCCCACCGACACGCAGTTGACCCCGGCCTGCTTCATCAGCCGGATATCGTCCTCCAGGATATCCGGGCGGTCCAGCCACTGATCGGGATTGTAATCCCCGCCGTGGAGAAATTCAGGAATTTCATCTAATTTCACAGACAATATTCTCCTCTCTTCCATTTTTCTCGCCGTCCTTTCTCGTCCGGGCAGCTTATTTTAGACTTTCCCAGTCTTCAAACGCGTTTCCGGCCTTTTCACCCGGGCGGATGTAAGCGAGGGAAAACCTGGATTCTTTCCGTCTATCCCTGGCGTTTCCAGCCTTTTCGCCCAGGCGGATGCAAGCCGCGGCAATCGGGTCAAAGACGGTGGCGTCCAGGTTTTTGTAATCTACCTGGCCATCCGTCAGGATACTCTCGCCGGCGCTGATGTTGACGGTCCCGCCGATCACAATGCCGTCCTCATTGAATTCATGACCCGATCGGTGTCATACTGCCCGCCCCAGGCGGCGTTCATCCGATTCGGTTTTCCGTTCTCATCGTAAGTGCCGATCATCAGCACCGGTTGAATCCAACGGCCTGTACCGTCTGCCGACCTCCTCCGCCGCCCGCATTCCGTCCATGGCCGCCGAAAGGATGCCTCCCGCATAGCCCGCGCCTTCGCCGCAGGGGAACAGGCCGGCGACCGCGCTCTCGCCGCGTTCGTTTCTGGGGATCCGCACCGGCGATGAGGTGCGGCTCTCCACGCCGGCCAGAATACTGTCGCAGCGCGAAAATCCGCGGATCTTTCTCTCAAACGCTTCCACGCCCTCCACGATGGAATCCGCCAGATCGTCCGGCAGCGCTTCCCGCAGATTGGCAAACGCCGTCCGCCCACGAAACTGCGGGGCCACGTCCCCCCAGCCGCGGCTTACGCGCCCTGCTTTGAAATCCCCGTACAGCTGCACAGGGATCCTGCCCTCACCGGCCCGGTACGCGGCCTCTTCCAGCCGCCTTTGATATTCGATACCGGCCAGCGGGGAATCTCCGCCAAAATCCGCCGGGGTCACGGTTACGATCAGCGCGCTGTTGGCGTTTTCACCGGCCCGGTCATGGTCGCTCATCCCGTTGACCGCCAGCCGTCCGGTTTCCGAGGAAGCGTCCACCACATAACCGCCGGGACACATGCAGAACGAATAGACACCCCGGCCGGAGGAGGCCTGATGCGTCAGTTTATAGGATGCGTGTCCCAAAAGCCGGATATCCGCCGCGCCGTACTGGGATTCGTCGATCATCTTCTGCGGATGCTGGATGCGCAGCCCCACCGCGAACGCTTTCGGCTGCATGGGCACTCCCCGGTCTGACAGCATGGAAAACGTGTCTCTGGCGCTGTGCCCTATGGCCAGGATCACCGCTTCCGCGCAGATATCCCGTTGGTTCGTCCCGCCGCCCTCCGTCACCGTCACGCCCCGCAGTTTTCCCGCCTCGATCCGCAGATCCGCCGCCTGCGTCCCGAACAGGACGGTTCCGCCCAGCTCCGTAATATGCCCGCGGAGATTTTTTACCACCGTTCCCAGCTGATCCGTACCGATATGCGGCTTCGCGTCCCAAAGGATCTTCGGGTCCGCTCCGTGCTCTGCCAGGATCTCCAGCGCGCGCCGGTTCCGCCCGTCCGGATCTTTGACCAGCGTATTCAATTTCCCGTCGGAAAACGTTCCCGCGCCTCCCTCCCCAAACTGCACGTTGGAGCGGAGATCCAGAACGCCGTCTTCCCAAAAACGCCGCACTTTCTCTCTGCGCGTATCCACGTCCTCGCCCCGTTCCAGGATCAGCGGGCAGTATCCGGCCTGGGCCAGCATATATCCGGCAAACAGTCCCGCGGGGCCGCAGCCGACGATAACGGGCCGGTGGCGCAATATCTCGCCGCCCGCTTCCGGAAAACGGTAGACCGGTTCCCGGCAGATCGCGATCTGGGGGCTTTTGGCCCGCTTTACGGTCTGCGCCTCCCGCTTCGTCTCCACGTCCAAAGTATAAATAAAGCAGATCTCTTCTTTTTTCCTGGCGTCGACCGAGCGCCTGGCGATCCGGAACGAACGGATCTCCTCCGGCGGGACGCGCAGCAGCTTCGCCGCCTTTTCCAAAAGATCGTTCTGCGTGTGCGCAATGGGCAGCTTCAGTTGTGTGATCCGTATCATACGATGCCCCCTCTGTTATGTATAGGCCTCCCCGTCCTTTGCCGTTGTCTGGCTGTATTTTAGGCTTCTTCCGCAGCCCATGCAAAGTCAAATGCGCCGATAAAATTATTATTCCCGTTTCTCTGTAAAGTTCGCGGCACTGCATGGATAGGTTTCCCGTGCCTGCCACCTAAAATAGAATTACAGCCGGACGAACCGTGTAACTCATTATAGCATAGAATCTGTTCGCCGTCAGCAGGCCAAATGTAAATTATCTGTGACTCTGTGATTTTTTTAGATCTTATTTAATCAGGCGGCGAAGCATGGTTCCTTTTGCTCGCCGCCTGCCGCCTGACGTTTTTGAATAACAGGAAAATGGAAACCGGCGCGCTTGTGTCCTGCCGATTCTTATATGAAATCAGGAAGCCAAAAACACGGCCGAGATCAAAAACGAGCGCCCGTCCTTTGTCTGCGCGCTGATCTTGCCGCCGTGCGCCGTCACGATCGCTTTCGCGATCGACAGACCGATGCCGTGCCCGCCGGTCTGCGAGTTGCGGGAAGGGTCGCTCCGGTAAAAGCGGTCGAACACATGAGAAAGCTGATCCGGGCGGATTTCCGCAGCAGTCGGATTGCATACCGACAGCACCAGGTGCTTGCCCTGCCGCGCAAGTCCCAGGGAAATAACGCCGCCCTCCGGCGAATATTTCAGCGCGTTGTCCAGAAGCAGCGAGACAAGCTGTCTGACCGCCTGATCGTTTCCTTTCATGGAAAGCATAGGCTGGATGCTGCAGACAAGCTGTTTGTTCTGCGCCTGCGCGGGCGCGCCAAACGGAGCCGCCGCCTCCTGCACCACTTCGGAAACCGGAAATTCGACCATCGGCATCGCCTGCTCCGATTCCTCCATGCGGGCAAGACTGACCAGATCGTTGGTAAGCCCGGTCAACCGCTTCGCCTGCTGCCGGATTTCGTCAAGACACTCGTTGGATCCGATATCCATTTCAAGCAGATCGGTGTTGGCGCTGATGATCGTCAGCGGCGTTTTGATCTCGTGCCCGGCGTCGGTGATAAAGTGTTTTTGCTTCTCATAGCTTTCGGCAATGGGACGGATAAATTTCCCGGAGAAAAACACGATCACAAAAAAGACGACGAAACATCCTGCCGACGCCATCGCAACGCTGATAAGCAAAAAATTACGGTAGGCCTCCAGCTTGCGCCCGCAGTCCAAAAAGGAAATCCGAACGCCGGTCCCCTCATACGATTTAATATAACGAAACTGCTCAAAGAACCCTTTTTCGGAGGATTTCTGTTCGACCGCCCTGGCATAGTCCGCCGCCTGGCCGCTGTCCACCGATGCGATGCGGCTGGTATCCACACGGAGCACCGTACCGTCGTCGCCCAGCAGCACCGAAAAATACCGCGACTCATACGGCAGCTCCGGGGAAATCCCGTGCGGCCGCCGCCCGCCGGGGCCCTGACCGCCGTCGATGCTGGGAAATACGCCCCGGTTCTGTGAGATGAGGGACAGCACCTCGTCCGCGTCGCTGACAACGGAACGGTAGTTTAACAGGTTCATGCCGGTCACGATGACCGTCAGGAGCAGCAAAAGCGAAAGCATCGCCAGAGCAGTAAACTGGATCCGGAGTTTTCGTATCATGTTGATTCCTCCAAAGAGTATCCGGCATTGCGGGACGCCCTGATCTGAACATCGGCGTGAAGGGCCGTCAGCTTTTTGCGCAGATAAGAAATATATACCCAAACCACGCTGGTCTCGGCGTCGGTATCATAGCCCCAGATTTTTTCCATAAACCGTTCGACGGGAATGATATGATGCGGGTTGGAAATCAGCATCTCCATCATCTGAAACTCCCGATTGGCGAGCCGGAAACTGCCGGACGGGGAGGAAAGTTCAAAGGAGGCGCGGTCCAGCGTGATGTTCCCGAACGTAATGTGAGAATCCGTCCCGGCCGGTCCTCTGGTAATGGCGCGGATGCTGGCCAATAATTCTTTTGCGTCGAAGGGCTTGGTGAGATAATAATTGGCGCCGCTGTCCAGGCCCAATACCTTGTCGTCGACTTCGGATTTTGCCGTAAGCATCAAAATCGGGATAGGGTTTCCCGCCTCCCGCACCTTTTTCAGTACGGTAATGCCGTCCATTTTCGGCATCATGATGTCCAGCACCGCGACGTCGTAATTGCCCGATTCCAGATGCAGCAGAGCATCCTCGCCGTTTCCCACCGCGTCGGCTGAATAATTATTTTTTTCAAAGATCTTGACGATTGCCCGCGCAAGGGGACGTTCGTCTTCCGCCAATAAAATTCTCATGTCAAAACCCTCTCTGATCTGCAAAATACTGTGGAAACGTCCATTCCTTTTATTCAGTATATCATAACAGGGAAACATTAACTGAACCTAAAAGAAAAAAATTTCCGGCTTTTAAGTTCGGTTAAGTTTTCGCGCTTATACTGTGTTCATAAAATGAAGAAAAGGGGGAGGCCGGTATGGCATTCCAAACCGTATTTCAGCGTTACGAACTAAAATATCTCCTGTCTGAAGCCCAGAAGCAGACCGTCTGCGAAGCAATGGCCCCGTATATGCGGCTCGATCAGTACGGACGGACAACGATTCGGAATCTCTATCTGGACACCGGCAATTACCGATTGGCCCGTCACTCCATCGAACAGCCTGTCTATAAGGAAAAGCTGCGTGTGCGCAGCTATGCGCAGGCGACGGCGGACAGCACCGTTTTTGTGGAACTGAAAAAGAAGTTCGAATCCGTAGTCTACAAGCGGCGGCTGGCGCTGACCGAACAGGAGGCGATGCAGTGGCTTAACGGAACAGCTCCCTGCCCGGTTCAATCGCAGATCGCCGGTGAAATCGAATATTTCCTGCACTATTACGGGCCGCTGCGCCCCGCCGCGTTTTTATCCTACGAGCGGGAGGCGTTTTACGCCCTGGACGGAAGTGATTTTCGGGTGACCTTTGACGAGCGGATCCTCTCCCGCAGGTCCGATCTTTCTTTATGCGCCGGGCCCGGCGGCTTTCCGCTGCTGGAGGACGGCATGACGCTGATGGAAATCAAGTGCTCCGGCGGCATTCCGCTGTGGATGACGCATATTATGACGGAGCAGAAGCTCTATAAAACATCGTTTTCCAAATACGGTACCGCTTACGAAAAACTGATCTTTCCGCAGCGAAACCGGCCCGTTCAGGAAATCTGTATCTCATTACCAAAGGAGGCTGTTTGCTATGCTTGACAATTTGC
>CANQYH010000053.1 GCA_947628025.1 uncultured Lachnospiraceae bacterium
GGAAGAAAATCCCATCGTCATCCCGGAACATCCCCTCTACGGCGACTATCCGCCAAAGATCGCGGAATCCGAGGTCAAACCGGTGAAAGAATCCGGCGAGATCGTCCTGAGCCGGGTAGTAGTCCCCCAGACCATCGTCGTCCACGACGGCCCGCCCACCGATTCCTCCGCCAAAAATTATTACGTGCCCTACCGGGACTACGTAAAAAACGTAGCTTCCAGCGAGATCTACGCTACCTGGCCCCAGGCCACGATCACCGCCAATGTGCTGGCAATCATGTCCTTTACCCTAAACCGTGTCTACACTGAATGGTACCGGAACCAAGGTTACGACTTTACCATCACCTCCTCTACGGCTTTCGATCACAAATGGATCTACGGCCGGAACATTTACGAAAGCATCTCCCTGACCGTAGACGAGATCTTTGACAATTACCTCTCCCGCCCCGATGTGAAACAGCCGATCCTGACTCAGTACTGCGACGGCCGGAAAGTATCTTGTCCTGGATGGATGACACAATGGGGATCCGCCGGCTTAGGCGAGCGCGGCTACAGCCCCATCGAGATCCTGCGCTACTTCTACGGCTCGGATATCTATGTCAACACGGCGGAGCAGATCGCGGGGATCCCCTCTTCCTGGCCCGGAGAGGAACTGACTGTCGGCTCTTCCGGACAGAAAGTGCGGCAGCTGCAGGAACAGCTCAATTCGATCGCAGGCATCTACACCGCCATTCCCAGGATCACTGCCGACGGACTTTACGGACCGGCTACGGCCGAGGCGGTCCGCGCGTTTCAGTCAATATTCGGCCTGCCCCAGACCGGAAACGCCGACTTCCGTA
The DNA here is from genome assembly GCA_947628025.1 of uncultured Lachnospiraceae bacterium. Lineage (GTDB taxonomy): Bacteria > Bacillota > Clostridia > Lachnospirales > Lachnospiraceae > UBA3402. The sequence goes on from CANQYH010000053.1 coordinate 840, forward strand.
CCTGGTACCGCGTTTCACATATCTACGTGGGCATTACGCGGATCGCGGAACTGCAGTAACGGCGCCGGAACGGGCCGTTTAAGGATACGGTCAAAGAAATCATAATCTATTACGTAAATTATGTATTATTCCATTGACATTACGTAAATTACGTAGTATAATGTAATCGTAGGAGGTGAGGAAATGAAACGTAGGGACTTAACCCGAGAATTGGAGAAAGCCGGATACAAAGCGATTAGAGACGACGGGGATCATACGATCTACGCCAAAGACGGATACCGGCCGGTGCAAGTCCCCAGACACCAAGAAATTAACGAATATACGGCAAGAGCGATCCTAAAGGCGGCAGGCCTGCAATAAGGCCCGGCTCTTCCGGATTAATATAAAAGGAGGATCATGGTATGGCAGAATATGTATATCCCGCTATTTTTCATACAAACGAAGACGGCTCCTACACGGTAATATATCCGGATCTCCCCGGATGCATTACGGAGGGGAAGTCCATGGCCAACGCCTTACAAATGGCGCAGTCCGCACTATCCCAATGGATTGAATATCTGATCGAAAGCAAAGCAGAGATTCCTGCTGCCGCCGCTCCGGCATCTATTGAGACTGCACCGGACGAATTCGTAAATCTTATCTGCGCTGTCGTCAGAGATCAGCGTGCTGTCAGACGTACTGTCAGTCTCCCAAAGTGGATGGATGATCTCGCCTCCGACGCTGGATTGAGTCTATCGCGGATTCTCCAGGAAGCGCTGACCGAGCGGCTGCGCGTAAGGCGTTAAGCACCTCTCCGTGCCAGAATCTGACGCAGAAAAAGCACATTGAAACCGTTCGTACCTGAAAGTTTTGGCAGTTTATTCTATGAAAGACATAGTAAAAAGCGTCTGCTGCAAACAGATGCACGGCTAATTGCCATGGCAGTTAGCCCAACCAATTAGTTGCAGAAATAGCCGTGTTCTTTAGTCGGGACGGCTATTTCTGTATTTTATCACTGTCTCTTATAGCAGGAGGTTCCTATGAAACTTGTTTATCCGGCCGTCTTTATTCCTTGCGAAGAGCTGACGGGCTACACCGTAACCGTTCCGGATCTTCCCGGATGTATCACAGAGGGCCACAGCTTATCCGAAGCCATTGAAATGGGAATCGACGCTGCGAGCGGATGGATCCTCGATGAAATTGAAGACGGCAACCCCTACCCGGCCGCCAGCCGGCTGCAGGATGTAACCGTTCCGGCCGGCAGCTTCGTCAATTTTCTGTTGCTGGATATGGACAATTATGCAGAACACTATGGCGATAAGGCCGTCCGAAAAGCTGTCACACTCCCAATGCCAAACAGCGCCCGCTAAAAACCATACGCTCCGTGTCAGATTCTGACAAATCCAACCATACTATTATTCCGCAGGAATACATCTTCACGGAATCCGAGGACCGGAACGGGCCGTTACTGTATACGGTCAAACGTATGGAATAAAACTTGCCGCTGCCCGCCCGGCGGGTAACGGCAAGATCCAGTTGAAACCTATTTTGATATCTTTAAGAAACCGCTTGAAATGTTTACGATTCCGCATATAATAGATAGCGGAATTTCATTTGACAGAAAGTACATACAAATAAAACAGCAGGGAAAACGCCCTGCTTTTACGCAAAGGAGCATACATACCCATGCATATCATTAACCGGAACAGCCCCTGCTGGTGCGGCAGCGGACTAAAGTATAAAAAATGCCATTACGACTTCGACCAGATGATCTCCTATTTCAGAAACCAGGGCCATCTGGTTCCCGACCACGACATGATCAAAACCCCGGCCCAGATCGCGGGCATCCGGGAGAGCGCGAAAGTCAACATCGCTGTGCTGGATTATGTGGCGGATCACATCCGGGCCGGAGTCTCCACTGAGGAGATCGACCGCTGGGTCTACGAACAGACCACTCGCTTCGGCGCAGTCCCGGCGCCCCTGCATTACGAGGGATTTCCCAAAAGCGTCTGCACCTCCGTCAATGAAGTCGTCTGCCACGGCATTCCCAGCAGCGAACAGATCCTGAAAGACGGCGATATCGTCAATGTAGACTGTTCCACGATCCTGAACGGATATTTTTCCGACTCCTCCCGTATGTTCCTGATCGGAAATGTAACCTCTGAAAAGCAGAAACTGGTAGAGGTTACAAAAGAGTGTATGTATCTGGGACTGGAGCAGGTGAAACCCTGGAACTTCCTGGGAGATATGGGACAGGTGATCAACGATCACGCCATGGAAAACGGCTACCAGGTAGTCCGCGATATCGGCGGCCACGGCGTGGGCATCGAGTTTCACGAAGATCCCTGGGTCAGCTATGTCTCTACGAAAGGGACCGATATGCTCATGGTTCCCGGCATGATGTTCACCATCGAACCGATGATCAATATGGGGACCTGGGAGATCACCATCGATGAAACCGACGATTGGACTGTCCGCACGGCAGACCTGAAACCCTCCGCTCAGTGGGAAATCCAGGTTCTGGTCACGGAGGACGGGCATGAAGTGATCGCATACTAAACAAATATTCTGAACCGCCCTTACGAGCTCCGCACGCGCCGGCAGACTTTTTTCGATTTTCAGGAAAAGGCCGCCTCGCGGATGATTTCAAAAAAGAAACTGTGAAAAAGGAGGCTTTCCTGCTTTTTCCGGCTCTTTCCATCCTTTCTTTTTGGCCACCCTATCTTCAATCCACCGCTGCCAACCGGAGGCGCCGCTGAGGCGCTTCCTTTCCATCTCTAGCACAAATCCGCCAACATAACCTCCTGATCCAAAGCAGATACTATCTCTGACACACGCAAACACACGCTTATTTTATGGAAAGGAGTGTATGAATATGAGCAAGTCCTCAGACTGCGGCTGCCGGACCGCGGCCCCATTGCCGGCCGGCCAGGACGCATATGGCGTTTCTCAGCCGTCCGATTCCTGCGGCTGCGCGTCCGCCGCTTTGCTGGCCATCGTCACGGTTCCGGCACAGCCCTGGGAAACGCCCTATGACCCCTGCAATGCCCTGCGGCGCGGAACCATTTTCTCAAGTCTGGACAAACCATTTTTCGCAGCGGGAGGTGATACCCTTGGCAGATAGAAACGCGCTGCTGAAACAGATCGGCGAAACCAGCTTCACATTGGACGAACTTCGTCTGTACCTGGACACCCACCCGCTGGATGAAAACGCCATGAACGCCTACGCGGAACACGCAGACCGGCGCAGGCAGCTTCTGAACGAATACGCGGACCGGTTTGAACCCCTGACCTGCGACTGCATCTGCACGGAAACCAACGGAAGCGACGGGACAAAAACTCAATATCCCGGCCAAAAACACTGGACCTGGGCGGACGGTCCCATTCCCTGGGATACGGAAGCAAACGCCTATGCGGAAAGCGCCGCCGGAACGAAAGGAGGGATCTGACCATGTGGACCTATGAAAAAAGACTCCAGTTCCCGGTGCGCATCACCAAAACCTGCCCCAAGACCGCATCGCTGATCATCAGCCAGTTCGGCGGCCCCGACGGGGAACTGGCCGCTTCCATGCGTTATCTTTCCCAGAGATATTCGATGCCATGCAAAGAAACCGGCGGGCTCCTGACTGATATCGGCACCGAAGAGCTGGCGCATCTGGAAATGATCTGCGCCATCATTTACCAGCTCACCAAAGACCTGACGCCGGAACAGGCGAAAACCGCAGGCTTTGACGCCTATTATATCGACCATACCGCCGCTCTCTGGCCCACGGCGGCCGCAGGCGTCCCGTTCAATGCCTGCGAGTTCCAGTCCAAGGGCGACGCCATTACCGACCTGACGGAGGATCTGGCTGCGGAACAGAAAGCCCGCACCACCTACGACAACCTGCTCCGCGTCATCGACGACCCGGACGTGACCGCGCCTCTGCGTTTCCTGCGCCAGAGGGAGATCGTCCATTTCCAGCGGTTCGGAGAGGCCCTGGAAAAGATCAAGGACCGTCTGGACGCGAAAAACTTCTATTATTATAACCCGGAGTTTGACAAGCAGTTTGTGAAAGCATAAACGAAAAAGAAAGCATGGGCATTTCCAGGGACCGCTATCTTCTGGGACCGCCCATGCTTTCGCGCATTTTCCATTTATCCCGCATTTTCTCCCGCCGTTCCTTTTCTTTGGGCCGTACATATTTGCCGGCGCCCCGGCCGGGCCTTACAATCCGGCGGTTCAAGGGCAAAAAGACCGCGGCTCTCTGTTTTTTCTGTCAAATGATTGCCAAATCGCGGTTTCCGTTATATAATTAAAAAGGGAATTTTTCTCTTTTTATGTAAAGAGGGGTATGTTTTATGGATAACAAAGAAAAACTTTCACAGATATGGGGCGGTATCGCGCTTCCGGTCATGATCCTTGCCGCTGCGGACGGACGCTGCCGGACCGTCTACCAAAACGGCGCTGCCGACGCTCTCTGTTCCGGTCAGAATCTTTTAGACCGGATCCCTCAGGAGCTGTGCGGCCGGCTGGCGGACGATACGTTATCCCTTTCCGAGGGAGACAAGCCCTTTTTCTGTTTTCTGGACGGGCAAGTCTTCTCCCTGATCCCTTTTCAATGGGAATCCTATCGGGTCTGTATGTTTCATGATGTGACCGATTATTATAACCAGAACCAGCGCACATTAAACGACGCGATCATGGCCAATAAGGCCAAGACCAGCTTTCTGTCCGAGATGTCCCACGATATCCGCACTCCTATGGGCGCGATCATCGGCATGACGGACATTGCTCTGATGCAGCCGGATATTCCCGTCCGGGTCTCCGAATGTCTGGGCAAGATCAAAGTGGCTTCCGGACACATGATGTCTCTGCTCAACGAAGTCCTGGATATGTCCCGGATCGAGAGCGGACGGATCCTGATCCAGGAGGAAGATGTGGATCTGGCCGATCTGCTGCATGAGATCCTGACCGTGACCAGGCCCCAGGCCGACGCGGGTCAGCTGCATTTCAGCCTGAAACTGGGACAGATCGCCGAAGAACGGCTGCGCGCCGACAGCGTCCGCCTGAAACAGATCTTTTTAAATCTTCTCTCCAACGCCGTAAAATTCACTCCCCCGGGCGGGGAGGTGGAACTGTCCATGGAGATCCTGCCGGCAGAAATTCCCGGCAGCGTCTTCATGAAAGCCCGGGTCCGCGACACCGGGATCGGCATGAGCTCCGAATTCCTGGGAAAGGTCTTCGTCGCTTTTGAGCGGGAGGAAAAATCCACCGTCAATAAGATCCAGGGGACAGGCCTGGGCATGGCCATCACCAAGAACCTGGTAGAACTGATGGGCGGCACGATCGCTGTCGAAAGCAAACCCAGGGCCGGGACCTGCTTTACCCTGGAGATCCCTTTCCAGGCCTGCAAGGATGAGGAAAGCCTCCATATCCGGGCGCTGCGCGGCAGGCGCGTGCTTCTTCTGGACGCCGACGCAGCGAGGGCGAAAATGACGGCGGATATGCTGGACCAGCTGGAAATGAAAACGGATCTGGCCTCGACCGCCGCGGAGGCCGTAGAACTGATCAACGACATGTCATTCTCCGACGATGAGTATTTTGCGCTCCTGACGGCCGAAAAAATCCCGGATGTGGAGATGCTTTTGTTCCTGCCCCAGATACGCCAGCGGATGGGGATCCACTTCCCGATCCTGCTGCTTTCCGAAAACGACTGGGTCCAGATGGAATATGTCTATACGAGGGCCGGGATAGACGGTTTTATCCCGCTCCCCCTGTTCCGGACCCGGCTCAGCGCGCAGCTTTACGCCTTTACGCCGGAAGCCCGCCTGGCCCACGAAGCATCCGGCCAGTCCCATTGGAATTTCCAGGGCAAACGCATCCTGCTGGCCGAGGACAACGAGATCAACCGCGAGATCGCTTTGGAACTTTTGGGCATGGCGAATCTGCAGATCGACACGGTAGAGAACGGCCGGATGGCCGTAGAGCGATTCCGGCAGACTTCTCCCGACTATTACGATATGATCCTGATGGACATCCAGATGCCGGTTATGAACGGCCTGGAAGCTACGCGGGCGATCCGGAACCTGAACTGCGCCGACGCGCAGGATATTCCCATCGTGGCCATGACCGCCAACGCGTTCGTAGAAGACGTGAAAAACTCTCTGGACGCCGGCATGAACGCCCACATCGCCAAACCGCTCGATATGGAGCAGGTATATTCCACTCTGGAACTGTTTCTGGGGAGGAAAAAAGGATGAAAGATTATCAGACGCAATACATCGCCAATCTGACCCGCGCGGCGCAGCTGGGAGAAATCCGCGCCGAATTATCCCCGGACGCGGAACATTTTTGGGAGGAGCGCCAGAAAAATCGGGCCGCCATCGTCCGGCTGGTAAAAGAAAATACCAGCCTGCTGCGCGCAAATCTTTTTCCGGTCCTGGATAATATCGCTTCCGCTTCCAGAGAGGAGATCAAAGATCTGGAAGAATTCGCGCTGGCCCTGATTCCCGGCGGGCGGCAGTTAGACGTAATGCTCTCTTATACCATTCATAACACGCTGATCGCCTACGCGCGTCAATGGGAACTGCGGGACTTGCTTATCCGCGAACTCTACCACACCGCCATGGCCGTCTACTATCTGCATACCATGATCCAGGACATCGCGCCGGAACGTTACCGCTGGAAGATGCAGCTCCTCTTTGGAGAAGCAGCTTCCTACATCAAGCTGTACGACGAGATCGAAGACCCGGAAACCCGCGGCTACATCCACCGCTCCATGGCGAATCTGGCTCTCGGCTACTCCAGCTCCCCTCCGGCAACCGGAAAACGGAAAATGGAAACCATCCGGCGATCCCTGCAGATCCTGACCGATCCTGTTTTTCAGGCCAAAACGCCCTCTCTGCCATGGGACCTTTACATTTATAAAAGCCATCAGGAGCGGACCACCTCCCTCTCTTTTCTCCGCTCCGGCGGCGCCGACGCGCAGACGACGCGGGAGGTCATGGAATCGGCGGAATATGTACGGGACAGGCAGAAAAGGGACAGCGAACGGACAGGACAACCGCCCTCTCTCCGCTGGAGCGTCGTATACGAATCGTCCCAGTACCATTGCGGGATACTGACGCTGGAAGCGTTTCTGAAACGATTGGAAGAGTTTTATTTAAGCCGGGATCCCTCCGACTATTCTCCGGACGGTTCCTACGCCAATCTCTTCCTGCCCGCCATTTACTCCCAATACGTTTCCCAGAACCGGCAGTACCTGCAGGCTAAAAAGGAAATGATCAGCCATATGTACCGCATGATGCTCCGTTATGTCCGAAATGCGCCGGCTCAGCAGATGAGCGTCTCACTTATGCGCAGCATCATGGACACATTCGCCAGTTTTATCGAGTATCCCGGCGGCCTCCAGCAGAAAGACCTGCTGCTGCAGATGGTCGTATGCCGAAATCCGGAAACGTTCGTTTACCTGCAGATGACCGCCTGCGTCTCCCGTATGCTGCTGGAGCGCACCATTCAGGAGATGCCGCAACTGCTCCTGGGCGTCCTGGGGTATGACACCGTGGAAGAGATCACGGCCGCCCGCCAGGAACTGGCGGATCTGGCCTACGGCTGCGGCATGTTCCACGACATCGGCCAGCTCAATTTCGCCAAAATGACCACGATGGCCGGCCGGATCTGGTTTAAAGAAGAACAGGAGATCTTCCGTCTTCACACAAAAGTGGGAGCCGCGATCCTGGCCCGCTGTGAATCCACGCAGCTCTATGCGGACGCCGCCGCAGGCCACCACTGCTATTTCAGCGGAGACGGCGGTTATCCGGACGGCTACGACCGCACGGAGCATCCGAACCAGCCCATCGTCGATATCGTCAGCATCGCCGCTTCCTTTAACCGGCTGCTCGACAACAATATCGACTACACGAAAGAGCCTCTGAGCCTCCCGCAGGCGCTGGAGCACATTCGCCTGAAAGCCGGCAGCCGCTTTTCTCCCGATCTGGTCCGGCTGCTGCTGGAAATGGAGCCGGAGCTGGAAGAATATCTCCGCGACGGACGGATGCAGGCCTACCGGCTGGCATTTCAGTATTTAAAGAACGAGGATCCTCTCCCGTGACGGAAACGGATCCCCGTTCTTTTTTCTTTCTCAAACATACGGCGCAGCCCAGGAAGATCCTGGCGCCGGAAAACCTGCCGGCCAGTCCGGCCCTTTATTCGGTGAGCAGCCGGATATCGCCAAAGCTCGCCGAACCGTCGGAAACGAACAGCCCGAAATGGAAGTTCGAGCGGTCGAACATGCGCGTCCCCAGGGCGATGCGGTCCCCCAGATAAAGCAGCAGAATCGAGTCCTGGACAAAGACGCGGACCTTGTACGTCTTATCCGCCTCCCACCGGAAAGGCCGTTCCTGCTCCACCTCGTAGGGGAACATTTTGCCGCCGTCCTCGTACATACGCAGGCCGGTCTTGTACTGGACGCGGCCCCGGTTAGGCTCGAAGATCAGGTAGTAACCCATGGCGAAGTCTGTGTCGATCTGAAGCGCGACGCCGAACTCCCGGGGCGTCTGGCTGAAGCGGACGTTCATCTCCAGCTTGCAGCAGGAGGGGACTTTGTTCATCATCAGGCTGGAATAACCATAGGGGGAGCTGACGGTCGCGTTAGGACCGTCGATCTGCCATGCGCCGTTGAGCGGTTCCATGCGCAGCGTCTCTTCCGTCCGGAACGCCCGGTCGACCGCCTCCGGCACGGTGACACTCAGTGTGCCGTCTGCTTCCTGGATCAGCTCGTGGACGGTCATCGTACCGCCCCAGTCCCAGGTATTGTAGTCTTTGCCCTTATACTGCTGCGGGTTAAAATTCCACAGGTTCTGGTCGCGCCGGGGATTCCAGCCGTACAGGAAATGCTTATGTCCGTCGGTGCCGTGCTTCGCGGCGTAGAAGCAGCGGGTGTCAAATGTGTCCACCCGGGGCGTGATCCAGGGTCCTTTGGGGGAACGGGCCATGCGGTAAAGGGTCTCAAAACGGTCGGTATAGACCGAGTAGGTCAGGTACCACCAGCCGTTCCACGAAAAGAGATCGGGACATTCGTGGGCGCATTGGTTGGTCGCAGGGGCGTACAGCGGCTCACAGTAGTCCCAGTGATGCAGATCTGTGGATTTGCACAGAGCGACGCAGCCTTTGCGCATGGTGCGGCCTTTTTTCTGAGCGGCCAGAAGCATCCACCAGCACTGTTCTTCCTCGTTCCAGACGACATGGGGATCGCGCCAGTCGCTCATCTCATAGATCACATCGTCCGGCTGGAACGTGTCTTCGGGCAGCTCCGTCCATTCCCGCAGGTCGGAACTGACGGCGTGGCAGGCATACTGGCGCATATAAGGCTCGAACGTGAACTTGCAGTAGAACATGTGGTAGAGCCCGTCCACCTTGATGACCGAACCGGTCCCGCCGTGGATGCCCGTGCTGTAGCAGTCATAGAAATGCAGATGGTCTTTGGTGGAAACATTGCACCACCCGTTGCCGAGGAAAAACGGCCGGAACACGCCGTCCTCATAGTAGGGGATGATGTCGCCCATGCGCCCGTCCTCGGGATGGAAAAAGATCTTCATATGGTTTATACCTCCTTGAAAATAACGCGCCTGCGGGCACGCTTTCTTTGATTCGTGACAGGAAAAGAACCGCGGGGATTATACGTGGTGCGGCTTGTCCGCGTAATAATCGGTCCGCGGGATCCACTGGAGGAAATTGGCGATCTCCATGTCCCAATAGCGCCATTCGTGCGCATAACCGTCCACCGGATGCCAGACGAAGTCCGTGTACAGGCCCTGCAGCCGCCGGACAAAATCCAGATTGCGCTCATACAGGAAATCCTGCGTGCCGCAGCAGATATAGCCTTTCGGAAGCGTCCGCCCCTCAGCCAGGCGGGCTTTGGCCTCCTCGTAGGGATCCAGGCCGGGGACGCCGTTGATCATCCTGGGCTGGCCCTCTTCGGGAATGCCTGCCGAGAACGCCCCGTAAGCGCAGTACCGCTCGGGAGTACTGAACGCGTGGATCAGCGTGCCGTAGCCGCCCATCGAGAGCCCGGCGATGTAGGTATCCTGGGGACGATCGGACACCGGGAACATGCTGGTGACAAATTCCGGCAGCTCCCGGCTGACAAAATCAAAGAAATTGTCGCCGTAGGGGACGTTATTGTAGGCTTTGTTCTGGGTGTTCATGGTGACGATGGCAATGCGCTGCTCTTCGGCCAGGCGCTCGACGCTGGTGTAGCGCGTCCAGCATCTGTAATCGTTGCCATGGCCGTGCAGCAGATAGAGTACGGGAAACCGGACCGGCGGCACATGCGTATAGCGGGGTTCGGAGCGGTCGCAGGGCGTAAACGTGGGAATGGTCACGCTGATGTCCGCGCCAGTGTCGAGAGAATAGGAATAGAAATTGACGGTAAACTGGGCCATGGATACTGCCTCCTTGCGTGGTTTTGTCCCGTCTGCCAACGGCGGACAGAAGCCGCGCGGCAGGCGGGTAAAGGGATCAATGCCTCTTGTATTTGAAAAACCGAATTTGTATTTGCACATTAAAACAATGTGCATACACATTCTGTATCGTTATTATACTTCTTCTCATTCCGGAATGTCAATAGGTGGGCTGTGCGTTTTCACAAATCACATACATTCGGCCTGCTGTTTGCCCACAAATCACATACGCGGCTTTTTGCAGGCGAAAACCGCCGTTTTGGGGCTGTGAAAGTATCGAAAAAAGGGCAGAAAAGGCAGAAAACATGGTCCGGCCGCGGGGGGCATATGGTCCGGCAGCCGGGTGGTCCGACCGCCGGGGTATCACGAAAGAGACCCGGCAGCGGATCCGGCATAAAACTCTCCCTGCCCGGAAGTGATATTTGACAAATAGATATTTATAATAATGTGCATTTGACAACTATAAGGATACGTGGTATACTAGGTTCATCCAATTCATAACAGAAAGGACGAGCTTGATCACATGCCGAATAAAGTTACGATCGCGGACATCGCCAAAAGCCTCGGACTGTCGAGAAACACGGTCTCCAAGGCGCTGAACGGCGGCCGGGGCATCACGGAAGAGACCCGGCAGCGGGTGCTTTGCCAGGCGGCCGCTATGAATTACAAAATGCTGGGAACGGTACAGAACCGCGCAGAGACGTCCGTGCGCAGGAACATCCTGGTCGTCTGCCGGGACAACCAGCTGACGGAATCCTTTTTCGGGCAGCTGATCCTGGATCTGCAGCAGCTGGTGCGTGCGCGGGAAGCGGTGATGACGCTGCAGTTCATGTCGCCCGAGGAAGTGGCAGAGGGCGTGCTCCCCGAAAACCTCTCCTCGGCGGACGGCGTCATCGGCCTGGAGATCCTGGATAAGAACTATATGTCTCTGCTGATCCGGCAGGGCAGACCCTGCGTATTCTTCGACGGCGACAGGCGGGCCGGAGAGATCGGGGAACCCTTTGATCTGGTGCTGGAGGATGAGTATGCGCTGTACCGGCTGGTCTGCGAACTGACCGGCGGCGGCGTGCGCAGGCTGGGCTTTGCCGGCGACCCGGAACACTGCTGGGGATTCTGGAACCGCTACTGCTGCTTTACACTGGCCCTGCAGCAGCACGGACTGAGCGACGGCTATTCCCTCCTTTTCCGCGAGGGCGAGGACCGGGATTTCACTGCCATGTTTGAACGCCGGCTAAAAGGAAAACCGCTGCCGGAAGCGTTTATCTGCGTCAATTCCTACGTGGCGGAGTGTCTTCTGCGCGCGCTGGAACATCTGGCGGTGGAGGTCCCGGGGCAGGTCAGGGTGGCCGCTTTCGGGGGCGGCTTCGAACGACGGCACGCAGGCCCGGCTTCGGATGACGGCCGCAAAAACATCGCCTCGGCGCTGGTCATGCTGCTGTTTGACCGCATGGCCCACCCGGACGCCGCCTCCCGCAGGGTCATGACGCCGTCCAGTATCGAATGGGCGGCGGAAGAAAACATAGATCAGGAACCGAACAGGGAGGGAATGTGAATATGGAACGGATCCGGCTGATTGCCACAGACATGGACGGTACGCTGCTGGGAGAACAGAAAGGCGTGATCCCGCCCGCCAACGCGGAGGCTCTGCGCCGCGCCGCCGGACTGGGCGTCCATCTGGCCCTGGTTTCCGGACGGCTGCCGGACGACATGGGCTTTTACGCGCTGGACGCAGGCCTGCCGGCGCATATTCTCGCGCTCAACGGCAGCGTCACGGTGCGGGAGCCTCTGGGGGAAGTGACGAAAGCCGCCTGGATCCCGGAAGCAGCCGCGCGGGAGATACGGCGCATCATCGCGGAGCTGGGACTGCGTTTTACCGTTTCCAGCGTTCACGAGACGGCGTTCAGCGAACCGCCCGCGGATATGGAAACCGCCAGGCGCAGCCAGGGTACATTCCTGGACAGGCCCGGCGGCCGGTGCCGTCTCTGGACGGACGGCACGATGGCAGACCCGCTGCTTGCGCGGGCCAGCAAATTTTCTGTCATTACTCCGGAGGCTGAGAAGCTGCTCCTGCTCAGAGAAAGGATCGAAGCGCGGGTATCGGAAGCGGAGGTCACCTCCAGCTGGTACGATAACGTAGAGATCCTCCCCCGCGGCGTGAACAAAGGCTCCGCGCTGACGGAGCTCGCCGCGTCCCTGGGGATCCCGATGTCGCAGGTCATGGCCATCGGCGATCAGACCAACGATATCCCCATGATCCGGGCGGCCGGGTTCGGCGTGGCCATGGGCAACGCAGCCCCTGCCGTCGTGGCGGCCGCCAGGTATCACACCGGGCGGAACACGGAAAACGGCGTGGCTCAGGCAGTTGAGCGCCTGGTCCTGGCGGAACAGACGCCCATAAACTGACTCAGTTCTCGCCCACCAGGCTCATCATGATCTCGTTGCTGCGGCTCAAAAATTCCGTCATGCGCTCCGGGCTCAGACTGCCGTGGCTTAGGGAGGCCATGTCGTAAAGCTGTTTGCAGATCTTTTCCGTCAGGTCCCCCTCCTCATGCGCCAGCACGTATTTCACCAGCTTATGATTCGCGTTCAGGATCAGGGTCTCGCCCATGCCGCCGAACATGTCCGGATCCATGCCGTACATATTATACATGCGCATCATATCCTGCATCCTGCGGTTTTCCTCGGATACGGTGATCATCGAAGCCAGCTTCTCGTCTTTCAGCTTCTCCACCTTGATCTCCAGCTTGTCATTGTTCAGGGCTTTCTTAAATGCAGCCGTCAGCTTCTCGCTGTCCGCCTTGAACGTGTCCGCATCCTCGGACTTCACTTCTTCCTTGAAGCTGGCGCTCACGTCCGCATCGATGCGCAGGAATTTCACGCCCTCGTGCTTCTGCTCCAGCTGGCTGATGAACGGACTGTCGATCGTGTGATTCAGGATCACCGCGTCCAGTCCCTCCTGGCGGAACATATGGATGTACT